>CALDCO010000208.1 GCA_937937185.1 uncultured Flavobacteriaceae bacterium | reverse complement strand
TAATCGCCATTTGGCTTCGTTTGAAATTTCACTAAACTCACGTAATCTATTCATAGCTGCTAAATCTGGACTCCCCGCTAAAGCCAAAGTATATAATCGATAGGCTTGAGCTAAATCGGAATGATAGCTTTTATAACTAGGGCGCCAGTTTTGAGCCGCTTGTTTTTGGTAATTTAACCAATTGCTTTTAAAGGTTAATGGGAGTACATATCCTTTCTTTTCGGCTTCAATCATGAAATGACCTGAATAACTCGTTCCCCAATCATTTGCTGTGTTTTCACCCATCCAATAGCTCATACCACCATTAGGTCTTTGGAAGAATCCTAAGCGTTTAATCCCGTTTTCAATGTGGGTTTGAATTTGTTGTTTTTTCTTCGGTGGCAAATCAAAAATATCGGTTAAATACAATTGTGGGAATACACTCGAAGTCGTTTGCTCCACACAACCATGAGGGTATTTTATTAAATACTGCAAGCGACGCGAGAAATCCATAGGTGGCAACGTCGAAAATTCTATAGTTGCACGATTACTTCCTGGTACACCAAAGGTGGAAAAGTTGAGTGCTTCTTCTGTATTTGGAGCGATGGTTTTATCGATAACTTCAGAGCTTACTGGGTTAGGATTAACCACCTCGATTTCTACTTTATAAGTCGATTTTTCACCATTTCCAGTGGCAACGACTTCAATCGTATTAATGCCATTTGCTTTACTTACGTCCAATTCAAAATAAGTCATTTTCTCATTTGGTTTTGCAAACGAAAGGGTTTTGGTTTTTGGTCCTATAATTGAAATAGCATCACTTAAATTAAGTTTTACAGTAACATTTTTTACATTGGGTTCCATAGCAAAAATAGTAACCGGCAAGGTAACTTTTTCACCGGGGCTTAATTTTCTAGGCACAGTAGCTAAAGCCATTAAAGGTTTTTTAACTGCTACCGATTTATCTGCGCTGCCATAAGCTTCATTGTCATTATCCCCCGCAATTACCATGGTACGAACGGCGCCAACATAATTAGGGAGCTTTATCGTATGTGTGTTTCGTTGTCCTTTTTCTAGTTTAAAAGGGCCTAAAAATTTAACTACAGGTTTAAAGCGATTGGCTTTTTTGTTTTTCCCGCCATTGGCACTGCCATCACCGCCAATAGCGAAAATTTGATCGATACTGCCACTGTAAGCACCAATGACCTCATCAAAAACATCCCATGTTTTTACGCCTAAGGCTTCTCGAGCATAAAATTCGTTCCATGCGTTTGGGGTTTTAAATCGGGTAAGATCTAACAAACCCTCTTCAACCATGGCAATAGTATAGGTCATTGGTTTGCTGTTTTTTTCAGAAACCATCACATCAAATTGTTGTTCTGGCTTTAAAACTGAAGGCATTCTAAGTTGAGGTTCTAATTTCGTATTTGGATCTTCTACTAATAAAGGAATAATGCCATACAGTCGTAATGGTAAATCATTAGCGGTAGAGGCATGAGGTTGTAATAAAGAAATATTAATAAACATATTAGGTGCCATAGTTTCAGTAATAGGAATATCTACAGTCGTTTCTCCTTTTACAGTTTTTACCCATTTGTGCTCAATAACTTCGCTACCATTTTCTATGCTTATTAGTGCTCTGCCTTTGGTTCCTGAAGGGAATGTGATTTTTGCTGTTTCACCAACGTTATAATTCTCTTTATCTGCTGAAAACACTAACATTTTTGCCGCTTCTTTGTCGCCAGAGGGTTGTTTGCGCCACCAGTTTTTATAAAAATAAGCCGTACGACCCGTCGCATGGCCACTTAATGGGTCATACACACGAATAAGGTAACGCCCTCCAACGGCATCAGGAACCTTAATATTAAAGCTCGCTTTACCAGCAGCATTTGTATTCACTTTGGTAGTTAAAAAGGGCTTGTGATAGGTCCCTGAAGTGTATTTTGAAAGGTCATCGTAAGAGGAGTTCCACCACCAACGCCATTCTACTTTATATACTTTTACTTCTAAACCGTTGCGTTTAATAGGTTGTCCTTGATCGTTTACTACGACGATATCGAAGGTTTGATTTTCGTCTGTATGGTAAGATCCATAGGCTCTACTTTTAGGCGATTTAAGACCTACAAATGATTTATATGGCGCGTATTTCATACTAAAAGCGTCCATAGAAAAATCACCGCCATTCTCAAAGGCACGTACCAAAAACTGAGCCTTTAACATGCCAGGAGCAGCACCCCCAATCGTTAAATTATTAGTAATTTTTGCAAGACCATTGTCATCTACATGGCCTTCAAAAAGGGTCATTTCTTCTCCTGAGAATGTTTTAGAAGGATCATTAAAAGCATAATCAGGATACTTTTTAAATCCTGAATAATCACTACTAAACTTGGCTTTAATTTCTGTTTTCACCTGTTTTGCAGGAGCACCATGAAGCCATTTCACATCAAGCGTTCCATTTAATGGTTTTACACTGGAGAGAATGTCTTGATCGAAATCGATTTTAATTTTTAAACGATTGGGTTTTACCGTTTCAATTTTAAGTGTTTTATAAAACGTAGCGCCGCCAACACTTATTTTAGCGTTCCAGTTTCCTGTTTTATCTTCTATTGCGGTTGGCACCGTAAATGTATAGAAGTGATCGAGATGGCTACTCGTAATTTTTTGGGAAGCGAGTTTTCCATTAGGATCTGTAACTTCTAATTTTACGGGATGGTTTTTAGGTAATTTATTGGCCGCATCGTTAAGCATAAAGCTTAAGTGCAACGAATCGCCTGGACGCCAAACACCACGCTCTCCATAAATATAACCTTTAAGTCCGCGTTGTAAACGCTGTCCAGAAACATCAAACTTACTAAGCGATAAAGAGTTGCCGTCTTTTAGTTTAACATAAGTGGTATTGTTATTTTTGGTAACAATAGCAAACGCTGCATGTTTGCGGGTTTCTATTTTTGCTAAACCTTCTTTATCTGTTTTTACACGTTGTATTTCTTGTTGTTGGTAATTATATAGCGCAATGTTGGCATCGGCTTCTACCTCGGTAGAAAGAATATTAGTCACTGCAAAATAGTAGTTGTTATTGGCTCCTTTTTTAACAATAACACCAAGGTTTGAGGCTAAAATGTTTTGAGAAACAACACGATTGCTATTGTCGAAATAGGCCATTTTACATGGGTTCTCACGATCTCGCCAATTGTAGTTATTATTTCTGTAACTGTAGGTTAAATTGTCCCAGTATTCTTCCTCGCGTAACGCTTCATCTTCAGTGGTAGACGTTCTATAATCGTTGTCGTAATAATAATCGTCTTCATAGTAGTCTTCCTCATAATAATCGTCGTTATTTTCAGAATTTGTGATGTTTTGATTGCTACTACAATCGTAAAGTGAATAGTCTTTCTTATAACTTAATTCTACTCTGTAAATAGCCCCTTTGTCTGCATTAAAAAGAGTAGATAAATCAATACTATAAGTTTTCCATTGGTCTTTATTTTCTGTGATTTTTTCTTGAAGTTTAATCGTTTTTTTAGCAATGCGTCTCCCGACTTGTCGTACGGCATTTTGGTTATTACTTTGTAGCTCATTATTCTGTAAAAACTGAAGGATATTGTCTTCGAAAATTTTAATAATACGCACATCTATTGCTTTTAAGTTTACCGCTTCAAAATTAAATTTAAGCTCTTGCGAGTTTGGTAAAATAACCCCGCTATTTATTAAACGCACTTGGGGTTTTAAGCTCTCGAAAGACAGGGTTTGAGAGACTGGTTTTTTTAATTTATAGCCATCGGTATTTTTTATGCCCTGAAACACTTCAATCTGAACACTACCTGTAATTTTTGAGGAAGGATAGGCCTTAAGCACATTACCATCTACAATATATTTTGGGTTTTTTGTATTCTGAATGGTAATTAAGCCCTCAAAATTTTGCTGTTTTTTAAGTGGATCTGAAAAGTTAATCAACACATGCTGTTCTGGGTTTTGCACCACTTCTACTTTGGTAATGCTAAAGTTATTTTTACCAGGAATTAAAACGGTATTTTCTCCAGAATTATCGGCTTTAATTGGGCTTCCATTCCATTTTACAAGAATTTTAGAGTCTTCAATTTTACGGTGAATACTATCGATGGTAAATTCAAAAAATGTAGAAGGCTCACTTTTTTCTTCCCAAATAATGTTTAATTTCTTTTTTTCTTGAAACGCTGTTACTAATTGCTTTGCTTGAGTTAACGAAATAACGTCAGACGCGCGAACAACACCCAATAAATGCTGCCATTCTTTACTATACGATTGCAATTCGTTAGTCACAATATTAAAGTTCGGTTCTATGGTTTTAAACTGAAAGGTATAAACACTAAACTCGTCTGGGATATCATTATAAAGCGCACTCAATTTTAATGTTACGGTATATTCTGTATCAGGTTCTAAATGTTCATCAGGAACAAAAGTAATCGCATGTTTATTTTTAGCAATTAATTGTCCTTCTACTTGAGGTTTAATACTCAAAATATTATCTGTAATGGCTTTTCCTACTTCCCAAGATTCAACTGCTTTAGATAAATTAATTTGAATGGCTTTTGTCACAGAGACGCGCCCTGAAGTCGTATAACTTACATAATCTCTAAACTTAAAAAGATTATCGGTTTTCGTTTCTGTTTTTTTACATGAAAACACAAATAGAATACAGAAGAGCAGTGAAAAAAAGGATTTACATGTCATGGGTGCTTTGTTTATTAAGTTTAGCATAAAACTAGTTAAAGATAGCTAGATAACTTTAGTTCATTTACTATTCGATAAACAAAAAGTAGTATTCGATTGCTTAAAGGAAGTATTCGTATCTAACAGAAAATTTATAGACCCTTTAACTGCAAAAACAACACATATAATTAGTATCTTGTTGTTCAATAAATCAAATTTTAAAAAAGAATACATATGGCAGAAGTGTTATCGGATTATGGAATAAAAGAAGCCCTTAAGGCATTAGGAATAAAAGCGATAAGTGACGGCAGTTCTACAGGGTCTAATTGGTTTTCTAAAGGCGAAATTATTGAATCTTACTCTCCTGTAGATGGACAATTAATTGCTAAAGTAAAAACGACTACACAAACAGATTATGACAAAGTGATGACCGCTGCGACTACGGCATTTAAAACTTGGAGAACGACTCCTGCACCGCAACGTGGCGAAATTGTTAGGCAGTTTGGAGAAAAACTAAGAGAAAAGAAAGAGGCTTTAGGCAAATTAGTGTCTTATGAGATGGGTAAATCGTATCAAGAAGGCTTAGGAGAAGTCCAAGAAATGATAGACATCTGTGATTTTGCAGTAGGCCTGTCGAGGCAACTTCATGGTTTAACCATGCATTCCGAACGCCCTGGACATAGAATGTATGAGCAGTACCACCCTTTAGGAGTTGTTGGTATTATTTCAGCCTTTAATTTTCCTGTTGCTGTTTGGGCTTGGAATACTGCCTTAGCATGGGTTTGTGGTGATGTTTGTGTTTGGAAACCTAGCGAAAAAACACCCATTTGTGGTGTGGCCTGTCAAAATATAGCCGCCGAGGTTTTTAAAGCAAACGGTTTACCCGAAGGCATTTGTAACCTTATTAATGGCGATTACAAAGTTGGGGAGCTAATGACAAAAGATACTCGTGTGCCTTTAATTTCGGCAACAGGATCGACTAGAATGGGGAAAATCGTAGCCCAAGAAGTCGCAAAACGGTTGGGGAAATCATTATTAGAACTAGGTGGTAACAACGCGATAATAGTAACTCCAGATGCCGATATTAAAATGACGGTAATTGGCGCCGTATTTGGTGCCGTGGGTACAGCAGGACAACGTTGCACTTCTACACGAAGATTAATTATTCACGATAGCATTTACGACAAAGTAAAAGAGGCCCTTGTTAAAGCCTATGGGCAATTACGTATTGGGAACCCATTAGATGAAACTAATCATGTAGGCCCGTTAATAGATAATGAGGCCGTTAAGATGTATAATAGCGCATTAGAAAAAGTAGTGGTCGAAGGCGGAAACGTGATTGTAGAGGGTGCTGTGCTCTCTGGAGAAGGTTATGAAAGTGGTTGCTATGTAAAACCAGCAATTGCTGAAGCTAAACCTGAATTTGAAATTGTACAGCAGGAAACCTTTGCCCCTGTGTTGTACTTACTTAAATATACTGGAGCGGTTGAAAATGCTATTACTATTCAAAATGCTGTAGCACAAGGCTTATCTTCTGCAATTATGACTAACAATTTAAGAGAAGCAGAGCGTTTTCTTTCTGTTGCTGGATCCGATTGTGGTATTGCCAATGTAAATATAGGCACTTCGGGTGCCGAAATAGGAGGTGCATTTGGTGGCGAAAAAGAGACTGGTGGCGGACGAGAATCTGGATCTGATGCCTGGAAAATCTATATGAGGCGTCAAACAAACACGATTAACTATACAACTCATTTGCCCTTAGCTCAAGGCATAAAGTTTGATTTATAAATCGCAACTCTCTTATTATCAGAAAACCATAGTAAATACTATGGTTTTTCTATTTTTAACTCATAATTTTAAAAAATAAGCAAAAAGCACTTAATCGATTAAATGTGTTTTTTGTCGATTTTTTATACCTCTTGTTCTATTTTCTCTATCAAAGGGTTAAGGCTTCGTTCAAAATTTAATAACTTGAAACCATTAACACTAAACAAAAACAACAATGAGCAAAAAAACCGGTTATCTATTTGGGATTTTGCTTACTATTATTCTCGGAACCATTCTTTATTATTTTCTATGCTGTAATTCCAATCTCGGTATGGTCGATAACGAAATAGAAAAAGAGGAAGTAGTAACAGAACCAGAGGTGAAATCCACCACAAGAAATGCCTTTTCAATTGTTGATTCTTCTGGGAATTCGACATTTAATGCCAATGACAATTTTAATTTTAAAACGTCTAATTATACGATTTTAGAGCCTGTCACAGCACGTTTAGAAGAAGAAGTGGCAAAATTGTCAACTTTCTTGAAAGACAATTCTAATAAATCTGTAGATATTACAGGTTATTATACCAGTAGGGAGATAAATAATTCTGCGTTTCCAAATTTAGGATTAGCACGGGCCAATGCCGTAAAAAATTATTTTGTTTCGAAAGGGGTGTCTTCCAAAATAATAAATACTCATGGTGAACTAAATGATGATTTAGTCCCTGATGCCAGTAGTATTCACTATGGTCCTGTAAAATATGGGATGGCAACTAGAGCCAATTCTGACGACGATTTAGCGGCCTTAAGAGCAGAAATACAAGCAGATCCTTTAATTCTGTATTTCAATACTGCTCAATCTACAATAAATCTTACTTCAGCGCAACGTGAAAAAGTTTCTAAAATTTCGCGATACATGGATAAAGCCGACAATGCGTTAACGAAAGTTGTAGGGCATACAGATAATACATCAAGCAGGGCAAGTAATATACGATTAGGTAAAAAGAGAGCAGAATTTGCTAAACGCTATTTAATACAAAATGGTATTAATTCAAATAAAATAAGAACCTCTTCTAAAGGTCCAGACGAACCTATTGCTAGTAATGCAACAGAAGATGGCCGAGCAAAAAATAGAAGAGTTGTCGTAACTATTAACTAAACAAATAACAAAAAATATAACATTATGAATTTATTATTAGCTATAAATATTCCTTGCTGGTTAATTCCAATATTAGTTGGTCTTATTTGTGCAATATTAGGATACTTACTAGGAAGACTTCTAGGTGGATCTAATACAGTCGAAGTCGATGAAGACGCCTATAAAAATAGAATTTCTAAATTAGAAGAAGATCTTGAGACTTGTAAAGCAGGTCGATCAAGATTAGAATCGGATTTAGCAGATTGTAAATCGAGTAGAACACGACTTGAAGCCGATTTAATGAATGCTAAAAATGCGGCTAGTAAAGCTGCTGCTTCTACAGGAATTGCTTCTTCTTTCACCGCGCCAGCTGCAACAGGAGTGCCTTTTGATGCTGCTGCTGCCAAAGCGGCTTTGGGTAAAACAATAAAACAAGATGATCTTAAAGTTGTTGAAGGGATAGGTCCAAAAATAGAGCAATTATTCCATGGCTTTGGTATTAAAACGTGGGCGGCTTTGGGAAGTACAAGTGTTGAGAAATGCCAAGAAGTTTTAAATAGTGGGGGTAAGCGTTTTGAAATACACAAACCAGGAACCTGGCCAGAACAAGCAAAACTAGCAAGTGAAGGCAAATGGCAAAAATTAAAAACTTGGCAAGATTCTTTAGATGGCGGTAAATAAAACCACTTCTAGAGTATAAACCTAAAAAAACCGTTTCTTAGAAGCGGTTTTTTAGGTTTATAATAATTTAAAATTTGGTTGGAATATAAAAGTAGAAACCTGATCGTAGATTTGCGAACCTGACACCCGACTTGTTATATTTGTATATTTCCAATACTGAATGTTACGTTACCATTTAAGGAAAACTTAAAATAATTAGGGAAATGACTAAAAATAAAACCACCGCAACAGAGGTCGATGTCTTCGATTTTATTGAATCCTATGTAGACAACGATCAAAAAAAAGCAGATAGCCTTAAATTAATAGAATTAATGAGTGAATGGTCTGGTTTTAAACCAAAAATGTGGGGCCCTACAATAATAGGTTTTGGAAGCTATCACTATAAATATGCAAGCGGTCATGAAGGTGACGCACCTATCTTAGGTTTCTCGCCGCGAAAAACACAGTTTTCGCTTTATGTCTATTCTAAAACAGAAAAAAGCGATACCCTTTTAAAGGCCTTAGGCAAATTCAAAATGGGGAAAGCTTGTATTTATTTTAAGAAACTAAGCGACATAAATGTTCCAATTGTAGAAAAACTTTGCATGGAAACAATTGCATATCTCAAGAAACACCACGAATGCTCTTCTTGTAGAAATTAACAAATGCTTGTTAACAATACCATTAGTTCATTGCGACGGTATTTCCTAACAGAAATTCTTATCTTGCCATAATAAATAAGAATGTCCTAGCTAACGATTTAGCAACAAAACCTTAGACTAACGTTAGCACAAATGATAATGACAATGTCAATTAATAAAATTGAAATCATAGGTGTCTCAATAGTTGGGGTTCTGCTTGTAATGCTAGGAATGAATACTGGTCTATTTTGGGACAACGTCCTTTTTGTCTCGAAAATGGGCACACCATTATATGAGAACGGAATTTTTAATTGGTTAAGTATCCCAATTGATAGCGATCCGGGACATCCTCCTTTCATTGCAATGCTAATGGCAATGGGATGGAAAATTTTTGGACGCTCTTTAGAGACTTCTCACTGGATAATGTTACCTTTTATTATTGGCTTACTTTGGCAGCTTTTACTGTTAGTTAAACATTTTGTTAAAGAATCTCATCTTAAAGTAGGGGCGCTGCTATTAATCTTATCAGACCCAACGCTCTTATGTCAACTTATACTCATTAATCCTGAACCTATTCTCCTTTTCTTTTTCTTTTTATCATTAAATGCAATTCTAAACGAAAAGCATTTTTATAAAGTAATTGGTATTGCCTTATTAGGGATCGTCTCACTAAGAGGAATGATGCTTTGTGCTGGACTGTTTTTATTTGATCTGTTATATACTATTTATATTATTCGGGACTATAAAAAATTCATTTCAAAGAAAAATATCTTAATCTATTTTTTAGCTTCACTTCCTGCCATCCTTTATTTAGTGTGGAGGCTTAATGAAAGAGGCTATATTAGCTCGCATCCAAATGAAACCTATGGCAATGCTTGGGCATTTGAATCGGTTCAGATGTTCTTTAAAAATTTTGCCCGAAATATCGTTGTGTTGATTCATCGATTTCTGGACTTTGGTAGAGTGATACCCATACTTTTCATAGTGCTTGCTTTTTTCTTAAAAAAAGAGCTAAGAAAACAACTTAAAGTAAAAACACTTCTATTTGGTGTATTTGTGCCTACTTCTGTAATTTATACGATTAGCATTATAATTATCAACCCCATGAGTCATATCTATTATATTGCTTCTTTTGTGTGCATAATTTTGCTCGCCTTTGTAATGTTACAACAAATGAAGCATTCTAAGGCAATTTTTGTTGGGATTCTAATTAGTCTTTTGGCTGGAAATTTAATCGTTTATCCTCAAAAGATTGCTCAGGGATGGGATGCCTCACTAGCCCATCTTCCTTACTGGAATTTACGCAAGGAAGCAATTACATATTTGGATAACAATAGAATTGATATTAGAGAAACAGCCTCATTTTTCCCAAATTACACCTCAATTGATGATGTTGATCTTAATGGTGATACTCGAAGTTTTAAGAGGTTCTCAGGTAATGCTAAATATGTTTTCTATTCGAACGTTTATAATGTTACTGATGAAGATTTAAACAGACTATCGACAGATTATCATATCATAAAGTCCTTCAGAAAAAATAGAGTATACATAAACATCTATTTAAATAATCATTTAAAGAAAGATTAAGAAAATTCATTTATCTCATGCAAAGAATATAGCCCAGCTAAAGGTGTAAAATAAATCTATTTGGTTTACATAACTCATCCATTAGCTTTTTAGCTGTAAGATATTATAAAAAAATCTAGATTTTGAAGTTTAAAACGAACACTTAAGCTATTCCCAAGTTAGTGATAGAACCGTTTTTTAAGAACGTATTCTTTTTAACTTGATAGAATAATTTGAGTAAAGCCATTCATCATGTATTTATTATGCTTAATTTTGACCGTTTAATGAGAGAATTTAAAGGGTTATACCATTTCCGACTTAAAATTTACTCATTAAAATTTGCCCTTTTTTCATTTATGCTTCAAAATAAAATATAACCGTAGCTAAGCTATGCTTGTATTTTCTTTTTTGCCTAAATAAAAAATAGCTTTATTTTATTTGAGTATTTTTAAATTAGAGCTGGTATTAAATAGAACCATTTGAAAAACAACAAATTCATTAGACTAACTAACAACTATTAAAAAAACAAATGAAAAACATCTTATGCTTAGGTACTTTATTGCTAACCTTTTTTGTTAACTCGCAAGCTTATTCGGGCAAAGGCGATAATAAATTTTACGTGGGTGCAAATTTCCAAGAATTTGCTACGGGAGTAAATGTAGGCTATGACCATGGTTTAGGAGAAAATATATCTGTTGGGCTAAATTCTACATATGCATTAGATATTCCTAATGGATTGGAAGCAGATTTCATTGATCGTTTCGATATTAAAGCACGATTTAATGCGAACTTAGGAAGCGTTTTTAATTTAAGCGATCAGTTTGATGTCTACCCAGGTTTAAGTCTAAGTCTTAAAAACTTTGGAGGTCATTTGGGCTTTCGGTATTTCTTTTCAGATGGCTTTGGGCTGTATTCAGAATTTGGTGTCGCTTTTGCAACGTATAGCTCTGAAAGATTAACTAGAGCTGAAGAAATACACAATCAATTCGTTACAAATATAGGGATGATTTTTAATTTAAATTAATAACTATCAGCATATTAAATCATTTGCCTTTTCATAAACCATATGCGATTCCCAACCGCGATACAATAAGTAATCTATAAATTTCTTTTTTTTATTTCGACTATTGGCATCCGATAAGGACGCCATCTTTTTTTGAGCCAAAATATTAAAGGTCTCTATATATTCCAGTTCAGATATTTCTTTAAATGCCTGATTTAAATTATATTTGGATATGCCTTTTTTCTTTAATTCTGAAGCTAATCGGTATTTACCCCACTTCTTTATCCTAAACTTACCGTTAACAAATGCTTTGGCAAAACGTTCTTCATTAAGAAAATTGTGCTTTAATAAATGTACAATTATAGCATCAATAGCTTCAGGAATCATATGCATACTCTTAAGCTTTTGTCGCACTTCTTGATGACAACGCTCTTGATAAGCACAATACTGTTCCAGTTTTCTGGTAGCTTCTGTAAGAGTATAGGTTTGTTTTTGCACATAACAAAAATACGCAATTAATAAATTAAATAAGACTTCCATGAAGAATGTGAAATTACTTTTTATAGCGCTATTCGGTATCATATGCTCTGGATACTCACAAGAAGAAATCGTTTCTTATAGTTCTGTTGAAAACGATAACTGCAGTGGCATTGTGGCTAGCAATGCAAATGTAACGGCAATGGGAATTTGTAGAGGTCCCGGAATAACGCCAAGAAATGGAGCGACCTACAATTCTCGTAATTGGACGACAGAGTCTACTATTGATACCGACGATTACTTAGAATGGACCATCGCCCCAAATGCAGGTTATGCCTTAAATTTAAATGTGATGAATATACGTTATGACCGAAGTGGAAATGGCCCATCAATGCTAGAAATACAAGTTGATTCTGGCTCAGGTTACGTCACGATTTTTAATGATACAGCTGTTTCCGTAAATGGCGAAAATAACACTATAGATTTATCTGCTTTTTCCAATATTACCGATACTTTATCCTTCAAAATTTTTGCATTTAATGCTACGAGTGCTAGTGGAACATTTGATATTGAACAACGAGAGTCAGTTAATAAGGGCATTATCATAAACGGTATGGTTCTACCCACCTGTACGACGACCACAACATGGACTGCAACAGGCTGGGACAATGGGTTACCAAATATAACCAAAGAAGTCATTTTAGCTGAAGATTACACGACTAATGGTGTAAGTTTTAGTACCTGTAAGCTTTCTATTAATTCTGGGGTAAAGTTAACGGTTACGCCAAATAATTACATTGAAGTAGAAGGTGATGTCATTAATTCTGGTGAAATTACTATTGAAGACAAAGGGTCTTTTGTACAAAAAAGTAATGAGGCAGTTTTTATTAATAACAGTACCGCAGATAACCCAGTAATTGTAGATAAATTAACCGCGCCATTAGAAGAATGGTATGAATATACCTACTGGAGCTCTCCTCTTGAAAATGTTGCTATTGGCGATTTATTGCCAAACACCTCGCCCAATAGATTATTCGAATTTATAGCGGCTAATTTTAGTGATGTAGAACGAGAAGTGTTGAATGATAACACTAAGGTTCCAGGACGAGATGATATAGATGATAATGCAGACGATTGGGCTATCATTCCGAAAACTACTCCTATGGTGGCCGGAAGAGGTTATTCAGCAACTTTATCGCCTTTAGATTTAGCTGGACAAGGTGGTGGAGCCTCAGGAATAAAGAAAAGTTTTAGAGGCGCTGTATTAAACACGGGAACCGTAAATATCCCTGTAGATAGAAACGATGAAGACCCCTCAAATATGGATAATAATTGGAATTTAATAGGAAACCCTTATGCCTCTGCCATAGATACTAGGCTATTTTTTGAAAAAAACGTCTATTCTGCATCGAACCCTAGTGGAGTTTTAGAGGGTGCTATTTATCTTTGGTCTCATGTTACGCCTCCTTCTGCAACAACTAATGGTAACGAACCTCTAAATTTTGATATTAACGATTATGCCATTTTAAATTTAACCGCTAATACTACAGGTGAGCGCTATGCACCAGATAACTTTATTCCATCAGCTCAAGGGTTTTTTATTTCTTTTAGTAATGATTTTGTAGGAACTACAGGTAATGTTGTTTTTACAAACGATATGCGTGTTAATGATAATAATGGCAAATTTTTTAGAAACAGAGTCATTGATAATAAGTTATGGCTTAATTTATCTTCAGATGATGGCGTGTTTAGCCAAATAGCTATTGGTTATGTGTCTGGAGCAACTAAAATAAATGATGGCGCTTTATACGATGCTAGGCGAATTTTCTCTGGAGATACAGCTATGTTATATTCTATTATTGAAAATGATGAAAATGAATTTGCCATTCAAGGTAAAGCACCCGAAGATTTAACAATAAACGAATCTATTAAATTAGGAATGACTACTGCCATCGACTCGCCAACATTATATACTCTAAGTATAGACCATTTGCAAGGCGAGTTTATGGAAAAAGAA
>CALDCO010000207.1 GCA_937937185.1 uncultured Flavobacteriaceae bacterium | reverse complement strand
CCTCGATTTAGGAAATGGGTCTGAACCTAGAAGCGGATGGGTTTATGTTACTAAGTGATACGCTTAAAATTTGAAATATAAAAGACTGTTTAAAATACATTTTAGGCAGTCTTTTTTCTTATCCATTATTCACGTTAATTTAACTTGAGTTCGACGCAAGAAAATTTACGTTAGTCTGAGTGATTTTCGATAGAAAATGGTATCGAAGACTAGTAAATTTTAAATCAAAAGCCTAATTTCGATACCATTTTTCTTCGTTTCACTTTGAAAAATCACTCAATTTGACGGCTTTTTCATTCTAAATCCTTAGGTCGAACTCATGTTAATTTAGGTAAAAGCCATAATAAGCCCATACTAATTAAAAACAGGCTAAAAAACCACAATGGATTTATGGTTTTTAAAGAATAGAGAGGTGTTTTTTTAGGATTTGCATTATTATAAAACCGTTTATTTTCAACAATCTTATCGTAAACGGACTTTGCCCTCCAAGCCAAAGTATCTTGTACGTAATAATTAAAAACCAAACTAGAGTCTTGTTTTTCTTTTAAAGTATGCCACCCAGAGGTTAAAGGATAAGTTACTCCTTGCCATACTTTTGGTAAATCGATAGTATTTTTTAATGCGATACGATAATTTTGATCCGTTTTCACTTCAGGGATTTTAGCTGTTAATGTTCTTAATTTAAAAGGAAAAGGGAAGTCTACAGTGGCTAAATTAATGGTCGACACCCAGTTAATTTTAGGATTTACTCGTTTACTAAGACCTTCGATTATTCTAGTCCATAATTTTGCATACTGCTCTGTTTGCCCCTTTAGAACAAGCGCGTAAGTATTTCCTAAAACCGTGGTGCCTACTCGCCCGTTTCCAAGGTGTTTATAGGCTGCGAGTATATGATTAGCGTCACTTTGGAGTAGTGTTTCTAAAGTAAATTCATTATTAAAGCGATAGGGTTGTTTTTCTATTCTAATTTTTGATGCATTTTTTAGAGCGGTACTGGTTTTATTATCTTGTTTAAAATCGAAACGCGCCAAACGATTTGAGGCTCTAAAAAACGAGGAATTAGCCTGTATTAAAACACCTAAACCAACATCGCTAACTGCATTTTCAAGGGCTTTATTTGACGCTTTATCTAAATTTTTAAGCGCATTGGCATCTATAATTATTAAATCATAGTCTTTGAGATTCGATGTTGTAAAACCGCCTATGCTTCTCTTTTTAGTATTAAAATATTCATACTTGTAGCGCGCTTTGGTAATTTTACTTCTAACTAATACTTCATGTCCTTTTTCAGCTAAATAATTCTTAAGGTATTTACTTTCAAAGCTTGGAAATTCATTAATCAACATTATTTTTAAAACGTCTCGTTTAATGACCTCTACTGGAATAGGATTGAGAGCGATTAATTGCCCATTTGAATCTTCTTCTATGAGTTTGTAAACATATTTACCTGCGGCTTTTAAGGGGGTTGCCAATTGAAAAGATTGCTTGTCTAAAGTTTTTAATTTCACAGAATCCAAGCGCCTTTTCCCTGGCCCTTGCAGTATTAAATGACGCCCATTTTTAGGTTGCTCATATACTCCTTTAAATTCCAGTGCTTCACCTTCTCTATTTTTAGACTTATAGTGGTATTTAATTATTCCTGAAGGCAAATAATTCCCCAAATAAACCACTGTTTTATCTTTTAATTGCCACAAATCGTATGGTTCTATTCCTTGTCCTAAAATAAAAACAGAATCTATGGCAGCATTGGCTTCAAAAATAGAACTATTAGGCACATACTTTAATGGTTTAACTTTTTTATGTCTTATTTTTAAACTATCTAACTGGTTGGCTTTATAATTTTGAGTGACTATTATTAGGTTTTTAGATTTTTTATTTACCATTAGCGCTGGTTGCAAAGCCATGAGCATTAATGCCAGTAAGGCTATAATTATAAGGCTTATTTTTAGCCAAAATCGAGAGGTTCCAAAATGTTGCCATTCTTTCCAAATAAAAACGCAGCCTGTTACACTTATCCCTGCTACTATTGACCAAAATTGAGCTTCATTTAAAAAAGTAAGTGTCTCAATCATAGCTTTCTAATGCTTTTAGCAATAAACGGTTAATTTCATCTACTGAAATGTCTTGTTTACTAGGGTTTGCTTTTAATTTAGGAAGTGCCAAAAACAATCCCTTTTGTACTTCTATAAGAACATCTTTAGTCGTTTCATTAAGTTCTGTTAGTTGTTTTAATTGTTGCAATGTTTTTAAATAGTAGCCAGGGTTTTCTATTGCTTTAACGGCTAATTCGTTTCCTGCTTTATTAAATAGCAATTTATCTTTAGGAGTTAATAAACCATCGCCTTCTTGCAATATTGCAAGTCGGCTTAAGGCTTCTTGCATATACAAATACTCGTTTTCTTTTAATAATCTCTCGTTTTTTCGAAAGTTAGTAACCGCATCAATTTTTCCACTCAGCCTTTTGTCTTCTTTTATAGGAGGGGGATCAAACCCAATACGGTGAACATAGATACGCGCACTATTTTTAATGTCTTGAATTAATTTTAGTGCACGATATTGGTTGGGTAAGGATTTTTTAGGGTTATAAACACGCAAATGCAATTCAGCATCCCACATTTCATTTAATGCGTTACGCAGTTTACTTTTTAAAGACGCTGTAAAGAGTGTGGATTCTTCAGGGTCGTCGTGATTGTGCAAATACTCTTGTAAAGGGTCTTTTACAGTTTTACTTTTTACTTCTTCAGAAACTAAATTGTGTTCATTATCACTATCGTGATCGTGTGTATAATCTTCCAATAGATTGTGATCCTCGTCATGGTTTTCCTCGGTTTGTATTGGCTTATTTGTTACAATCCCAGAATCGGTTTCTTCCCCCATAAACTCGGCATATTTTAGTCGGAGTACTTTTTGGTCATACCCCAATTCGTTACTTCTAAATTTAAAGTCCTTATCGGTTAATTTGGGACGGTCTTTAATTAGCTTTTTGGTATCGATGATAAGCTGTCTTTGGCTCCTGAAATAATCGGGAAGCTGGTCGACACCCAAAGTGGCTTCTACTTCAAAAGAATCGCTTAGAGTATCTTTTATGACTACAAAAAACGTTTCACTTCTAGATCTATTAAATAAGGGGGTTTTAAGATCTGTAGCTTCTATGTAAAAATAGAGTTCATCGCCAGGCTCCATTTTTAAAAGATCTAAATTTATGGTCTTGCTTAAGCTTATGTTTTTACTTCCTAAAGTAAATGTGTTTTCAAAATTTAATTGCGCCTCTCTAAATTTTACCGATTCGCCTTCGCCTTTACTCACTGTCGCAATTATTTTAGCAGAACCTACTCCAAAATCGTCTGTAATTGCTGCCACAAAAGGTAATGCCCTTTGTTTTTCATAAGAAAAAGAGGTAAATGGTTTTAAATTTAGCACTTCTATCTTTGGGGGTTTATCTTCTATAACTTCTATGGGATATAAATTGGAGACATAAGACACACGATCTAAACTTGTAAATCGAAAATTATAAAACCCAGACTGTTTTAAAACGGTAGAAAATGTATAATCGCCTTCTTTTGTCTTTCGCATTGGGTATTGCTCTTCCAGACGCTCTAAAACAACGCTTTCTATTTCAGTATTAAAACGAATGCGCCAAGTAAGCCTTGAGCCTTCAACCGCTTTAATAGCCATTTTAGAACGTCTAACATTTGTTTTTTGTGTATATTTAGGATACCTAATAAAAACACTTTGATGGGTTATTCTGGGCGTTTCTTTTGCTTTAGTTGTCGTACTATCTGTAGAAGTAAAAACAATAGTATTTTTATCAGGATTACCCATTTTTTCGCTTCGAAACTGGTGCATCACATCAAGCTTAAACACTAGAAAAGCAACACCTATAAAGGCGCATAGCAATAGACTGGCGCTTTTTAAATGATGTGGCGGATTTAGAGACTTTAATTGTTCCTTTAATACTTCAGTAATTTTATGTTGTTGTAACTTAGCAATATTAGATAGGTTTTCTTCTGAAGTTAATAAAAGCCCAGAGCTAAACTCTGCAGGCGTTAAGTTTTTATCAATAAAAACACTCACTTTTTCCAAATTGGTTTTCCATGGTTTTTTTAAAAGGAATAGGCCAATTAAAGTAACTACAAAAAAGAATAAGGTAAATAAAACATTATTAGACAGTACATAGAATAATAACGATGGTCCTAAAGCAATAAACAAAATCTCTGTCCAACGCAAAAATTGCCAACGTTTTCTATACCCATTTAATAATTTATACCCTTCCTCTTTCATTGTTTTCTCCATTTTGCAATGAGACGCTCGACAATTAATAAAACCATTAACAAAGGCCATAACCATAATGAAAGATTGTAAAATGAAGCTTTTTGTATATGATCTGCCTTGTTGGCTACTCTTGGGAGTAGTTCTTCCAACGCCAATTGCCTTTGGTCTAAACGGTTAACTTGCTTATAGGTTTCTTCATGTCTATCTAGTAAATTTAACAATTGTTCTGCCAGGTGCTGCGTTATTGTATTCTCGGTATTTAAACGACGTGTTAAATAAAAAACAGTATTTGAAGCACTTTGCGCTATAAGTGTATTCGATGTGTTATCGGGGTTATACATTAGTAATTTATTAAAATTCCTTGAGGTATCTTCTTCGCTTAGCCATACCGTAAGGTCATATTCAGAAGCTTTTAAATCGGCTTTATTTTTAATGCTTATTAGCGTTATAGGTTCATTTAAATACTTAGATAAAGCCTGAAAAGCCGCTTCTATATAGTTTTTTTCACTGGTTAAATGCTTAGTATAAAACAGCTGAATTTTTATTGGGATTGGGGTGTCCAGAGCTATTATTTCACGATTACTTTTAGGGTCTAAAACAAGACTATCGTTTGTTATATTCCTTTTTACTTTGTCACTGTTAATAGCGTTGTATGCTTTTTTTAATGCTGTAAATTCATTTGAGCTTGAAATCGAAATTAATTCTAATAGCCTCTCTTTTTGAGACGTTTTTAACACCTTTTCTAATTCATTTTTTAACGGAAGAACGATCCATTCTATATTTTTATTAGTTTTTGGCCGAGTTCCTTTTATTCCTGTGAGCAGTGCTCTAGTAAAAACAACAATGCTGTCTGTAGGTAAATTATCCATTGCTTTTGCTAATTGCCAATAATTTGGAATATTAGTAGGTGCTTTATTAATTGCCTGCGTTTTAATTTCAGGAAACCCATCTTGTAACCAACAAAATTTGGCATGAGTTGTCGTACGAGCCCTAATTGTTTTTACGCTTTTATGGTTTATTAAAGTGGGTTCTACTATGTAAGTAATTGAAGTGTTGTATTGTTGTTTTTTAATTTGCGGTGCAGCAAAAATAAGGACTATTAGTCCTATTATGAGTAATCGAAGTAATAACAATAACAATTCGTTAAATTGAAACTGTTTGCTTTTTTTAACATTAGATTCTTTGAGTAATTGTACCGTTCCTATTTTAATCGTTTTGCTTTCTTTTTTATTCCACAAATGAATGGCTAAGGGCACTAAAAGCCCCAAAAAAGCCCATAGATATGTGGGATTTAGAAAATGCATAGTAATTACTGCAATTTATTTCGTTTTTTTAGAAAGAATCTTATGGTTTCTGCCATTGGTGTACCCATAATAAACTGCTGGTAATTTATTGTATTAGCAAGCAGCTTATCTTTTTTAGTTTTCAGGTGTAATTCAAGAGAGTTAAGGTATTCTTTTTTTGCTTTTTTAGCATCTACTTTAAGTTTTACATTGGTTTCTAGATCTTCAAAAGTTACCTGCCCGTTATAGTTAAACTCTAGTTCGTTTTTACCAATAAGATGTAATACCACAACCTCATTTTTATTCGTTTTTAAGCGTTTAATAAAGTCGATAAGCTCTGAACTATCCTCATACAAATCAGTAATAAAAAAGAGTAGTTCCTTTCCATTCCTACTATGAAATTGCTTAGTGATATTAGATTCTTCAGGCCATTTCCCTTGGGTTTCAATTAATAATAGTTCTTGTAAAAATCTATTGTAGTGTTGTTTTTCAACTTTTGGGTAAATACTATACAATTGATGTTCATTTAATGCAAACAACCCTATAGCATCCCCTTGATTTTGCGATAGGTAAGCTAAAGAAGCAATTAATATTCTTGCATAATCTATTTTAGATATATCGTCTTCCGTATGCGACATCGACTGGCTAGCATCTAAAATAAATTTTATAGTAAGGTTCGTTTCTATTTCGGTTTGTTTGATATAATGACGATTAGATCGGGCTAACATTTTCCAATCTAGTAGTCGTATATCATCACCAGGTTCATAGGTTTTATATTGACTAAACGCCATCCCTGAACTTGCACTTTTACTCACATTAAAACCTGGTAGATGCCCTTTTACAATTATTCTAGCAGTAAGCGCTAACCCAGACACTGTATTTAATAATTCGGGTTTTAAAAGTTGATGGTAGTTGTTTTTCACGCCTATTAATTGTTTATACTATAACGAAAGTGCTTTTAATAAAGTTGTTGTAATATCATCTACTGTAATTCCCTCAGCCTCTGCTCTAAAGTTAATTACAATTCTATGGCGTAAAACAGGAAAAGCAACCTGCTTAATGTCTTGAAGCGTAACCGCCCATCGCCCTTCTAACAGCACTAATGCTTTTGCAGATAGAATCATCGCTTGCCCAGCTCTTGGCCCTGCCCCCCAGCTTACCCACTCTTTAATATACGAAATTGTGGTTGTTTCTGGTCTGGTCGCTCTCACTAATTTACTTATGTACTTTATAAGTTCATCACTTATGGGAATCTCTCTTACTAATTCTTGTAATCTTATAATGTCTTCCCCGTTAATTATTTTTTGTATCTCTTGCTTTTTTGTTCCTGTAGTATTTTTTAAAATTACTGTTTCATCGGCTTCACTCGGATATCCTATTTTAATATAAAGTAAAAAACGATCTTGCTGTGCTTCTGGCAACATAAAAGTTCCAGATTGCTCTATCGGGTTTTGAGTTGCAAGAATAAAAAACGGGCGATCTAAAGCATAGGTTTTTCCAGAATAAGTAACTTCAAATTCTTGCATGGCCTCCAATAAAGCAGCTTGCGTTTTTGGTGGCGTTCTATTTATCTCATCGGCTAGTATGATATTAGCAAAGAGAGGGCCTTTGTTAAATTTAAAAAACTTCTTTCCTGTACTAAGGTCTTCTTCTAAAACTTCGGTGCCAATGATATCTGAAGGCATTAAATCTGGTGTAAATTGGATGCGCTTAAACTTTAAATCTAGAGTACTAGATAGTGTTCTAATCATTAGTGTTTTTGCTAATCCAGGAACGCCTTCTAGAAGGGCATGACCACCTGCTAAAAAAGTAATAAGCAAGAGGTTAATTGCTTTTTCTTGCCCAATAATAACTTTGGCCATTTCATTTTTTAAACGCTGTAGTTTTTTATTGAGTGCAATGACCTCTTTTTCAATAATTACTAAATCTTTATTCATTGTTCATCCCTATTAGTTATAAATCACTTTAGAATAATTTTAAGAGGTTAAAGCATACATTACAATATTAACTCCAAACCGTGTATTATCTATTTTATACCAACGTTTATTTCTAAAATCGTAATCCCATTCGCAACCATAATCTTTGTTACTGAATAAAACACCTATCCTCCCGTTAATAATGATTGCTTTTAAATAATTATGAACGATATCGTCTCCCCAGCCATTGAGTTCTTGAGAGGTGGTGGGAGGACCATCTTTAAATTCAAAAAAAATACTATAAATCTCATGGTCATTAGGAATTTTTTTTAGCGTATTGGCGCCAAAAATAATAGCCATCTGTTTCTCAAAAGATTTAGAAAATAAGCCATCGATATCATGATTGCAATCATCGGCAAAAACAAAGCCGCCATTATTGACATACTTTTTAAAATTTTCACTTTCTTTTTGCGTGAACTGCACTAATTTATGACCAGAAATATAACAGAATGGACTTTTAAATAGTTCTTCACTATTTAAGGCAATGATCTTTTCTTTAGTATCTACCTCTAAGGTTGTATACTCTACCAAAGAGTTAAGTAAATTAGAGGGCATGCGTTGATCGACATCCCAATCTCCCGATTCGTATTGCAAACGGGTAAAGAAAAATTTGTTATTCTGCACGATTTATTTAAAATTAAATAACAGCCGTTCGTAAATTAAGTTTCTCCCTTTGTATGCTAATTTTCTAATGATCTATCCCTGTCGGGTCCAGTAGCGTCGAAATCATTTTGAAGTGACATCTTTATCAACTCTACTCTAACGAACAAATTAACTACTATTTTTTGCTTAAAAACTATTGGTTTTTTTTCGAGTAATGACCTACCGATTTAGTATTTTATTAATAAAGATAAGCTCGATTAATAATAATAAATCAAGGCGATGTCGTTTGTCATTTCTTATACCGCATCAGATAAACTTGTGAATGTAAAATCTCTTATTTTCATGTACGGAATTAAGTTTCCATTTATTCTAACCTGTTGCCCTAAAGCTTCCAAATTATTAAGCATAATAATTGGGCTTTCATTAAATCTAAAGTTTTTAACTGGGTATTTTATTTTACCATTTTCAATATAAAATGTACCATCTCTTGTTAATCCTGTATATAATAATGTTTGGGGGTCGACACTTCGTATGTACCATAATCGTGTCACTAAAATTCCTTTTTTAGTCCCTTTAATTAAATCTTCTAAAGAAGCATCTCCGCCTTCCATAATAAAATTAGATGGAAAGGGAACAGGTTTCACTCCTTTTTCTTTAGCCCAATACCTATTGTAAGCTAAGTTTTTAACCACGCCATTTTTTATCCAATCCATCCTTTTTAAAGCTTGTCCTTCACCATTCCAAGTTCTTGTAGGCACTAGAGGGTTTTTAGGGTCTGAGTAGACATTTATTCTCTCATCGACAATCTTCTCGCCTAGTTTTGTTCCTCCACCTTCTTTAGACATGAAACTACGACCTTCATCGGCAGTTCTTGCATTAAAAGCGCCAGACATATTTCTTAAAAGACCAACAGAGGCTGCTGGTTCTAAAATCACTGTATATTTCCCCGGTTCAATAGCTTTAGCTTTTCTGGATAAAACCGCTTTATCAATGGCAATTTTAGAAGCTTTGGTTGCATTAAACTTGCTTACATCATTAAAATCTCTGGTTACCCAGCCAGATCCTGTACCGTCATTACTTCTCATAGTAACAGTGAAATCGATATTTGTTGATTTGTTATAAGCAAAAAGACCTTTGGAGTTTAACATCGCGCTAAAACCTGCTGAATCGTTAAAAAACCCTGCCGCCGTAGTCTCTTTTACAACTGCTGGCGCGATGCTATTCTTAGCTATTTCTGCTCTAAACTCGGGAGTAATATTTGCAGTTGTTTCACTGTAGGTTAATGACTCGTCATAACTTTGCGGCCCCAATGGCTCCATAAACTCAGGATTTTCTGGAGACAATTTCGCTAATTCTTGTGCTCTAGCGACTACTTTTTTAAGTGATTCGTCATCAAACTCATCGATTGTGGCTGTTCCAGATTTTTTTCCAAAACTAGCTTGAACTACTAAAGTTTGATTAGAGCGGTGTCCAGCAGTAGACACTGTATTTCTAGCATAACGAATGTTACCACTTTCGCTGCCACTCATATTAATAACGCAAGTATCTGCTGTAGAAAAACGCAATGCTTTTTCCATTATTTCTCTTGCTTCTTTTTCTGTATATATTGCCATGATGTTTTTAGTATTTGTAGTAAACAAGGTTTTAAATGGTTCTGCCCGTATTGATAACATTAATGTTATTAAATCGGGTCGTCGCACTACCATGAGAAACAGCACTTACCTGAGAAGGTTGGCCCTTGCCATCGAAAAACGATCCAAACAAACGATAATCGCTTTTGTCACAAATCTTAGTGCAAGAATTCCAGAATTCTTGAGTATTAGATTGGTAAGCAACATCATCTAACATTCCTATAATTTTTCCGTTTTTAATTTCGAAAAAAACAGTTCCTCCAAACTGAAAGTTATAGCGTTGTTGATCTATAGAATACGATCCTCTTCCTGCAATATAAATGCCTTTTTCAACATCTTTAATCATATCTTCTATACTGTACTTTTCTTTGCCTGCTTCTAGAGAAACATTTGGCATGCGCTGAAATTGCACATCATTCCAACTTTGTGCATAACAACAACCATGAGATTCCTTTTGGTCTATCATATGTACTTGATCTCTTATCGCCTGATAGTTTGTAAGTACCCCTTTACGAACTAAATCCCACTCTTTTGTTTTTACGCCTTCATCATCAAAACCAACGGCACCAAGAGAGCCTACCTGAGTTTTATCTGCAACTAAGTTTACTATATCACTTCCGTATTTAAAATTCTTAGACTTCCACTTGTCCAGAGTAGCGAAACTCGTACCCGCGTAATTGGCTTCATAGCCTAATACGCGATCTAACTCTAAGGGGTGCCCAACAGACTCATGAATGGTTAAGCCTAAATGATTAGGTTCTAAAACCAAGTCGTACTTTCCAGCTTCTACAGATTTTGCAGATAGCATCTCTTTGGCTTGCTTTGCTGCCAGTGTAGCATCTTCAACGATGTCATAACTCCCTCTGTAAAGTTTGAGACCTGCTGGTCCGTTTAATTTTTCAGAAGCCAAACCATCCATATACTCATAGCCCATACCCATGGGTGCGCTTAGAGCTTGTCTAGATTTAAATTTACCAGAAGTTCTATCTATAGCGGTAACCCCAAAAGTTGGCCATATTCTGTGCACATCTTGATCGATATAAGACCCTTCGGTTGAAGCAAAATACTTTTGTTCATTGACCATGAAAAGTGCAGAATTAACATAATTTGCACCATTGCTTAAAGCCGCTGCATTTGCGCTTAATAATAGAGCTACTTTATCTGAAACAGGAACATCCTTAAAATCCTTTTTTATAGGCGTTTTCCATGATACTTCCCCATAAGAAGCTACAGGCGCTAAAGCCACTGGAACTTTCTGAATTTTCGAATTTGCTTTTGCAATGGCTACTGCCTGATTTGTTGCTTTTTTTATCCCTTCTTCAGTAACTGAATTTGTAGAAGCAAAGCCCCAAGTGCCATTAGCAATGACTCTAATTCCTATTCCAAAAGATTCAGTATTTACTACGTTTTGAACTTTATTTTCTCGCGTAAAGACATATTGATTTAGATACCTTCCTATTCTAGCATCTGCATAACTTGCACCTAATGATTTGGCCGTATTAAGGGCAACATCTGCCATTCTTTTTTTTAGAGCGACATCCATTCCTGGTTCCAACAATGCTTCAGTAGGAATATTATTTCCCATTAATAAGGAAGGTAACATTAAAGCACTTGCCCCCAAACCAGCATATTGAATAAAATCTCTTCTTTTCATTAATAATAAGTGTTTTTTGATTGATTATATCATTTCGTCTAAAAGTAGAAAAAATCTATTAAAAAACAAGATTATTGGCAGACCTTTAACTACTTATAAATACTTACTTGTTTAGAAAAAGGCAAGCTTAAAAAGGTTAAATTCTATTGCCTTATTATAAAAATGTTTAATAGGCTCTCACTGATCTCGTATAATTATAAAATTTGATTGGAGTGAGGTCTAAAAATGGTAGAAGGCATCTTCTAAATGCTCTATACTAAAATGCCCTTCTTTATTTATAATAGCAATAATATCGAAACGCACTTCTACTTCTAAATTATTACTGTTAATATATTCATCAACGGCTTTTACAAGATTTTGAATTTGTTTTGGTTTTACAAAATCTTGTGGATTGCCAAAATTGGAAGTAGAACGTGTTTTTACCTCAATAATAGCAAGAGTATTTTTTAATTGAGCAATAATATCGACTTCTGCTTTTTTATAAGTGTAGTTGCGTTCTACAATCTCATATCCTTTTTTTATGAGAAACTCTACAGCAAGTTGCTCTCCTTTTTTTCCTAAATCGTTATGTTGTGCCATGCAATCTCACAAAAGTGGGAATCTTAAAATAATTCCCAGCTTATCTTAATTTTATAGGTTACTCTTTAAACTTAATAGTCGCATTATCTTTTCTTACTTTTAAAGTAACTTCTCTTCCCATAATTAAAGCGCGGTTGTCTTTTTCGTGACCAGCAGGCACATTAAAAACGATGGGGAAGTTATATTCAGCCAAGGCGTCTAATATAAGTTGTTCTACAGGTTTCCCCCATGGCGTTGTATTCTTTCTAACTTTTGTTATACTACCTACCATAACGCCATTACAATGATTAAAATATCCCGCTCGTTTTAAACTCTGTAACATACGGTCTATATGATAAGCGTATTCGCCTATTTCCTCGAAAAACAAAATTTTACCTGCGGTATCAATACTTTCTTTAGACCCTAGCATAGTGTGTAAAATTGTTAAATTACCGCCCACTAATTGTCCAGAAGCATCTCCAATTTTGTTATAACTAGAGCCCGCTATGATATAATTAATAGACTCTCCAAAAATGGCTTTTTTAAATGAATTTATTGCCGTTTCAACCTCAGATTCGTCTTCGGTTAAACTCATACACATTAAGCCATGAATACTTTCAATATCATTTACATGAAACTGATTATGCAACGCGGTAATGTCTGAATACCCTATTAACCATTTAGGATGGTTCTTAAACTTTGTATAATCTAATTTATCTAAAATGCGAACCGTGCCGTATCCTCCTCTGGCACACCAAATGGCTTTCACTTTAGGATCATCTAATGCTTTTTGAAAATCTTCGCAGCGTTGTGTATCTGTTCCTGCAAAATGATTCGCCTTCTTAAAAATATGCTCTCCTACAACGACATTTAATCCC
>CALDCO010000206.1 GCA_937937185.1 uncultured Flavobacteriaceae bacterium | reverse complement strand
TTTATCAATGCCGTTTTTAGTCACATTTTGGGAAAAAACGTTATTGGTTGGAAGAATAGTCGCTCCTCCCAAAATTGTAGCGTTTCTTAGAAATTCTTTTCTGTTCATCATTATTCTTTTTTTGATGTTTGATACGGATTTACTGCCACGGACTTGTGTATGAGACGTAGCGTGCCAAAGACACTAACTTTTCGGGTTAGCACAGAGCCGTTCCGAATACGGGATTATATTTTCTTTTTATTTTTTCTCTTTTTAAACGCCAAACGTAAGTTAACGAACACCGATTTAAAGTAATAAAAAAATGTGAGTTAAATTAAAAATTTGGCGAACTTGATAAATATACAGAAACCTTTCGGTTAAGCATTTATTAGCTATGTTTTATAGGACACCATGTTGTTCGTTTGTTTTTATTCTTTTTTATACATATTTTGATGGTGTTCAACGTGATGAGGAAATTCCTCTTCGTAAAATGGGTAACCTATTCCCAAAATTGATATTTCATATCCTTCATCTTTCATTCCAGTAATTGTATTTCCTGCAATTCCTTTTATTTCAAGTCCATCCTGTCTAAATACTTTTAATTCTGATATCATTTGAGTATCAATAAATTCAAATTCTGGGTCGTCCGTATTTATTACGATATTATTTTCCAAGCAGTAATCTTTGAAGTATTTGTATGGATTTTCAACTCCATTTAATTCAATTCGCCCAAATACAACTCCCATAGGCGCATCTGCTTTTTCCAGTTTTGAAGTTCCAATTTCTTTATTTCCTAAAACTATATTATAGTTTTTTTTACAACTGTTTAGTACCTTTTCGCTATAAAAGTCTAAATAATAGTCAGAAGCAAAACACTCAAATGTCTCATCTTTAAAAAAGAATATAAAATGTTTTTTGTCCGAATTATTGTTTTGAATTCTCTTAATTGGGTTTGGTAATTTTCTATCTAATCCGCTTTTAATTTCATAGAATTCTCCCCAAGGTAATTCGTTGTGATTTGTTCTATATTGTCCGTAAAAATATCCTTCATCATTGCAAGTATTTAGAGAATATTGCGAACAGTTTTTAAATCGGATTTTTACTTTATCGCCTTCCTGATATTTATCGAATTGAAAATGATTGAGATAAATATCCATTATTAAATCTGTTCCTTCAACTTTTAATTTAATTTCAGGCGAAACTGGGTTAGCATTCCAATTTTTTGTTATTTGGATATAGTCAATTTTTCGAGTTGGAATTCCCTCTTTCTTTTGTGTTCTAAATATTTTATTTATCCAACTCAATTTCGTTTGTTTTCTGGTTTTCTCATATGACTCACAACGGTTTAGCTATGAACCAGTACGGGAGCAAACTAGTGTTTGCTTTCCGCCACGCCCATAGCGAAATCTTTTTGTTTTGATTTATTTTTTCATGTCCAGAGCAAAATCCAAAAGATTTTTCGGACTTCATAAAAATACGCAAACCTTTCGATTAAGCCCGAAGCCCATATTGTTTATAGGTTTTGCTGTACTTAGTTTTTTATTTTCTACCGGCCAAAAGTTAGATTCATAATATTATTTTGAATCATTTTCAAATCGTCGGCGTAATTATCTAGCTTTTCAAACTCAGTCTTAATTGTCCAAGTAAACATTGCTATTAAATAGTCCGATTTGTTTGTTTTATGTATACAATCGAATCTATATATATTTATGAGAATGTCATTTTCTTGCGTCCTGCATAGACTTTCAATAATAGTGTCTCCTTTTAATGAATCATATTCATCTGTGATTTCCACAGCATTTTTTGAACTGATAGAGGCTTTAAATGAATGAATTAAATTTTTATCTGTCTCATCCGTATCTTTTTCATTAACAGTCAGAACATTTACTCTTAAAGTTCCACTTTCTTGAGAATCTTCATAAAATGTACCACTTCCGTTTTCTTCATATTCCTCAATCCAATCTTTTGGTATTTGGAATGAAATTAATCCATCTCTGTAGGTTATTTTTTTCATTAGCTTAATCGATGATACGGTTTATTCAAGATTAGACACCACGTTAAGTATAAGAAACCTAGGGCAGATGGTAAGCACTTTTGTTTCGGTTTATTACTTAGCTAAATATAAATATTTTGCTTTTATCTTTTTGTTTTAAATGCCAAATTTTATATTTAGTCAACTTTGTTGATATTCGCAGACCTTTCGATTAAGCCCAAAAGCCCTATGTTTTCTTAGGATACATTGTTACCGCCTGACATTTTTAGTTCATAATTTGTACTTCTTCCACCACTTTTCGCTTTTTGCAGAATTTCCTTTTTAATAAGGTCTTGAATATCTCTTAATGCTGTGTCTTGAGAACATTTACATATTTTTCCCCATTTAGATGTTGTAAGTTTTCCGTCAAAACCATCAAGGAGTTTGTTTAACATTTTTTGTTGACGTTCATTAAGAATGATTTTAGTATTTACTTTCCAAAATTCGGCTTTCAATAATATTTTAGATAGTAACTCTGATGTGGATTCAAAAGAGTTTTTTAAACATTCTAAAAACCAGAGTATCCATTCGGTAATTTCAGAATTTCCTTTTTGTGTTTTTTCTAAAATCTCATAATATTGTTTTCTTTCAATTCGTATTTGGGCAGACATACTATAAAATCTTTTTACACTATTATCAGAACGCGCAAGTAATAATTCAGTAATTGCTCTTGTAATTCTTCCGTTACCATCTTCAAAAGGATGAATTGTTATAAACCAAAGGTGTACAATTGCTGATTTTAATACAGGATCTATATCGTTTTCTAATTCTATCCAGTTAATTAAATTCTCTATTTCTGAATTTATTCTATCCGAGTTTGGAGCTTCGAAATGTATTTTCTCTTTACCCATTGCTCCTGAAACAACTTGCATAGGTCCTTTAGTATCTTTTCTCCAATCTGCAACTATGATTTTATACATATTACTCCATCCAGTTGGGAATAAAGATGAATGCCATCCAAATAATCTGTCTTTAGTTATCGGAAAATCATAATGCTGTGTCGCATCGAGCATCATTTCTACTATTCCATCGATATGTCTTTCTGATTCTATTGCTCCAGCTAATTCTATACCTAATCTTCTAGCAACAGATGAACGAACTTGTTCTAAGTCTAATATTTCTCCTTCTATTTCAGATGATTTAACAATCTCTAATGTTATTGTGTTCAAAACAGCCTCATCTTGTAGCTCAAAGCCAAGAGATTCCATTTTTCCTAATAATCGCCCTTGTCTGTTTCTTGTTTCAGCTAATTTTTTTGAAACTAATTTTTCATTCCAAGTAAAATTAGTCCAATTATCTTTTTCGTGTATGTAAATGTTTTTTATTCTCCGCATAATATGCGGTAAAAATAAACATTATTCTCCGCATTTAAAATTATCTCCGCAAATATTACTGTGAAAGTTGGTTTTATTCTCCGCAAACGTGATTCCTTGATTGGTGGTAATGGACTTGTGTGTGAAACGTAGCGTGTAAAAGACACTAACTTTTCGGATTAACACAGAGCCGTCCCGAAACTTCCTTTAGATTATATTTTGTTTTTAACTTTTCTCATTTTAAAAGCTAAATCAAAAGATTTAGCGACTTAGCTAATAGGTAATGACCTTTCGGTTATACGTTAATTGTTCTATTTGATATAGTATTAGGCAACGTTCTTATTTTCGTATTTTTTTATTTTATCCAATTCTGCTTTTTTTTCATCACGTTCCTCTTCAATATCATAATCGTCTTGAATTCCAAGCCAGAATTTAGCAGAATTTCCAAAATATTTACTCAAACGAAGAGCTGTGTCAGCTGTTATTCTGCGTCTACCTTTTATAATTTCTGAAATTCTGGTTTGCGGTATTTTTAAATCTTTTGAAAGTCTATAAGCCGAAATTTCAAGTGGTTTAAGGAATTCAAAGTTCAAAATTTCTCCAGGGTGTACATTTGCTAATTTTTCCATTTCTTTTATTTAATGATAGTCAATTATTTCAACCTCTTTTGCGTTTCCATTATCCCATTGAAATATTATTCTCCATTGTTTATTAATCCTGATGCTGTAAAATTCGTTTAGTTTCCCAGTTAGTTTTTCTAGTCGATTGGAAGGTGGAATTCTTAAATCCGTAATATCTTGTGAGTTATTAAGCATTCTTAATTTTCGACGTCCGACATTTTGTATTTCAATTGACATTTTTTTTACTCGGATACCATTCCAAATTTTTTCGGTATCTTTCGAACCAAACGATATTATCATGTGTAATCTCTTACGTTACTAACGCTAAAGGTAAGTAATAAGTTTGTTTTTTGCAAATGTTGCCTAACAACAATATAAACCCAATTAACTAGTCTTCTAATTTAACCAATTCCAGAAAATCACTATTCTTTGCCACCAATAGGTGCGGACGCTTTCTAATTGTTATTTCGGCTAAATCTTTTACATCGCCTTTTAAAAACAACCCACTTTCTTTGGGAGATAAGGCCTTAAAACTCCCTTTACCATTACCCTTTAGAAACAAACCCAAGCCAGCATCTGCTCGGGGCGTTTCAACTTCAGAAGCATAAAGATTTCCACCCATTACAAGATCTAAATGGCCATCTTTATCATAATCTTTTACCAATATTTTATTAATTGGAGCAAATTGGGCTTCCATTGGTAATTGGTGTTTAATAAACTTCCCGTCTTTATATTCTAAATACAAACTCGCAAAAGATTTCACTTGGTAATGAATGCCCTTTTTTAATTTCTTCTCATCATAAACCTCATCTAAAGTGGCTAATGAAAAATCGTCGTAGTTCTTAAATTTCTTTTTAATGGAAGGAATTTGCTGCGAAGAACATTCTCTTCCTCTTACTGGATACTTCTTACCTTCGTTGTAATAACTTAACACGATATCGTTGCGCTTATTACCATCAAAATCATTAAGATAAATATCGAAGGTTTCATTAGCACTGGCCTTATATTTATAATTCAAACCTAAATTTCCTGCAATCAAATCAAAATCACCATCCTTGTCAAAATCTTCACTCTCGAGACTAAACCACCAACCTACGGTATCTTCTAAGCCTAACTCTTTCGTCACTTCTTTAAATTCCCCTTCATTGTTTTTAAAGACGCGTATAGGCATCCATTCGCCTGCAACAAATAAATCGGTCCAGCCATCTTTGTCATAGTCTAACCATTTAGAAGTGGTCACCAATCCTATTTTCTCTAAAGCTGGTAATACTTTTGGAGTGGCATCAACAAATCTAGGCATGCCTTTTTTACTTACATTTTCTAACAAGTAACTATTGGCAGGAAATGGGTAATTCCCAGGCACTAAGCGCCCTCCAACAAACAAATCTAAATCGCCATCTTTATCATAATCGTTAGCAGAGACGTTGCCACCACTTGTAAATAATTTTGGAAGTGCTTGCAGCCCTTTTACAAAATTCCCCTTACCATCATTAACATATAAACGGTCTTGAAGCTTTGGCGAACCGGGTTTAAACTCATTACCGCCACTAACGATATACAAATCGTTATCCCCATCATTATCGGCATCAAAAATATGTGCATCTAAATCTTCAAACTCTCGATCTTTAATTAAAATCTTTGTTTTTTGTTGCTGAAAAGTACCATCGGATTTTTGATAAAACAGACCACCAGGGTATTGGCTCGCCGCACCAATATAAAAATCGTCTAAAGCGTCTCCATTTAAATCGCCTACAGCAATTCCTGGACCAAATTGAGAGGTTTTATGAGGTAATAAGACTTCATATTTAAAATCATCGTATCTATTTTCTTTATGCTTATAAAGTGCCAGAGTATCTTTTACTCTTTTAAATAAAGTTTTAACGTCGTTATGATTTACTATAGCAGTATTGGCAGACGCCTCTTTATAGTTTATGGTTAACTTTTGATTGGCCTTTACTTTCTCTAATTGTTGCCTTTTTCCATTAGGCCAGATTACTTCTAATTGATCGATTGAAGTGGCCTTTCCTAGACCAAAATGCAATTCTGGCGCTACTGAAGATTGAAAGCCACGACTTAAAGTGAGTTCTTGAATTTGAATTTGATCTCCAATTTTTAATTTCACTTTACTTCCTAAACCAAATTTATTTTTGTTTTCACCATTAAACTTAATGGTTAGATAATTGTTTATGGTATTGCTTGTATTTTCATAGACCGATACTTTTTCATCTATATTATTGGTGATAATTTCTAAGTCGCCATCATTATCTAGGTCAGCATAAACGGCTCCATTTGAAAACCCTTTATGAGAAATTCCCCAATACTCATTCGCCCGCTCAAAAGTTAAATCTCCTTTATTTCTGTAGGCATAATTATCAATAGGTTCTGAGGGAATACGCAATGTTTTTACTAAAAGACTGTCTTTATTTTTCTTTTCGCTTTTTAAGGCATTAAAGTAATCTTTATTATTAATTTCTCTTCTTGTACCATTAGAGATAAATAAATCTTTATAACCGTCGTTATCCAAATCGGCAAATAGTGGCGCCCAACTCCAATCGGTAGAAGATAAGCCTGCTAGTCTGGAAATATCGCTAAAACTAGGCGTTCCATTTTCGATAACTCCGGAATTGATTTGCAATGTATTTTGCATGAATTGATACTGAAAACCTACTTTCTCAATATTATCAAACATTAAAGGATCCATACTTGCCATATTAGCCTTAGAACGCCTGTTTGAGGCGGCATCCATATCCATTTGAAAAATATCTAAGTGTCCGTCGTTATTAAAATCGGCAATATCAACGCCCATACCATAAAAAGAAGTGTGTTGCGTGGCTTCTTTTATAACATTTCTAAAGGTGCCGTCTTGGTTATTAATATATAAACAATCTGGAGTTGCAAAATCGTTTGAAACATATAAATCGGGCCAACCATCCTTATTAAGATCACTTACGGTAACGCTTAATGAAAGGCTGTATAATTTAAGATTTGCTTTATCGGTGACTTTTGTAAATTTATTACCATCATTTCTGTAAAGGTGATCGGACTCTGTTTCTCTAACCCGATCCATGCGCATTTTAAAATTGTAACTATTGTACTGAAAAGGCGTAATGGGATAGTTGGCAACAAACACATCTAAATCGCCATCTAAATCATAATCAAAAAAAGTAGCATCTACGCTGTTGCCTCTATCGTTTAGCCCATATTTTTTGGCTTGTTCTGTAAATGTCGCATCGCCATTATTAATATAAAGTTTATTTTCTTTTGTTCCAGACTGCCCAGCTACTAGCGCATAAATATCTAAAAACCCATCGCCATTAACATCGGCCATTGTCGTTCCTGTAAACCAGCTATTATCGCCACCTATTTTTGCTTTTTGGGTAATATCTTCAAACTGTAAATTTCCTTTATTAAGATATAATTTATTTTCTACCATATTGCCTGTAAAAAACAAATCTGTTAAGCCATCGTTATTTATATCGCCAGCTGAAACGCCACCTCCCATATACAAATAGGGATAGGTGAAATAATTAAGTGTATCGTTCTCAGTTAAAACATTTGAAAAGGTAAGCCCAGAATTAGCACTATCTAATTCATTAAATATTTTAACAAACTCTTTTTTGGGGCTGGTATTAGATTGCACTGTTTTTTTTTCTTCTTTTTTACAATTAAAAAGAATCATTAAAAAAAACAAGTAGTAAAAAGCTTTCATTAGTTTTTTAATTTTGAGCATGGTTTGTCTAGAAATTTTAAAAATTGAATAAAACATCAGCAATCCTTTATTCCTTAGTAGATTTTTTAGTTGTATACATATCACTACTCACCGCTATTTAATTTCGTTCATCTTAAAATAATACTGGTATCATTTTAGAAGAACTAAAGCAAATGTTTTCGCAATATTTTAATTAGAACGAGGGCAATTCATCATCATTATTAAAAGAAACAATATAGTAACTCTTTTATTTTTTTAAGTAAAAAAAAATCATAAAAAAACAGGGGATGTCCCCTGTTTTTTTATCTAATAAAAGTTTATTACTAATATCCAGGATTTTGATCCGCAGAATTAATGTTTGGATTCGTATCTATCTCACTTTGAGGTATTGGCATAAAACGGTGAACGGACGGATTGTAAGGCCTTGGTTGTCCTGCATTTCCAGTAGTATCGTTATCGTCATAGGTCGTTAATTCTGTGGCATCCAAGCCCCAACGCACTAAATCGTCAAAACGATGTTGTTCTGCGCACAGTTCGACCATACGTTCATGAACAATGGCATTAAACACGCCATCATTAGTTCCAACAGGAAAACCTCTTGAATCCATCTCTGGCGAACCGTATAATGGTAAACTAAAACGGTTACGAATCTCATTTAAATAAAATACTGCACCAGGTTCTGCGCTTCCTATATTTCCCAATCCTAATGCTGCTTCTGCTTGCATTAAAATAATATCGGCATAACGAAGAAAACGAGTGTTTGTGGTCCCTTCTGGCACGGTTGCTTCGTTTTCATAAAGGTCAGAAAATTTATACCATATAGTTCCAGCAGAGTTCGTAAAAACATCTCCTGGTCCATAAGAATCACCATCTTCAAGTATCGCTATGTTCTTTCTAGGATCGTCTACTTCAAATTCGTCAATCATTTTTTGTGAAGGTCTTAAATTCCCCCAACCAGAATATTCTTGCGCATGGAAAGTAATTTCTGCAGTCCCCGTGCCAGTCCCCGTCCATGTGTCTGCTGGATTGTTATCGGCTGAAAAAGTAATTTCGAACAATGATTCATCATTATGCTCTCCAGCAACATTAAAATTATCTTTGTAGTCTGCTGCGGGTAATAAACTGTAACCTGAAATTTGATCGAAAGCGGCTTTTGCCATTGTATAGTTTTCTCTATGCAAATGTACTTTACCAAGCATTCCTAATGCAGCACCTTTGGTTGCTCTGCCATTTTCAGTAGCACCTCTTTCAAATAATAATTGAGAAGCTAGTGTAAAATCATTAATAATTAAGTCATAAATTGCATCTTCACTAGTTCTAGGTTGTCCAATAACATCTCCGACTTCTTGTATAGGTACTCCTCCATATCGCTTTACTAATAAATAATAGTAAATTCCTCTCATAAAATGCGCTTCACCTAATGCATTATCTACATCTGTATCAGTGTAACCAGAAGTAGACAGTTGTGCATTTTTACGCATTGTACTCACACTTTCTTCACTTAGCATGAAATTGGCTTTTGCTATACCGTTATAATTTTGCACCCAATAGGATCCTGTTTGTTGTAGGGTGGATGACATATTAAATTGGTATGATGGCAAAAAATTCTCATCACTGGAAGCCACCATTTCATCTGAAAAAGAGTCAGGTAAAATGTAAGCATAACGCTGATATAAGCCCTGAGTTTGAAGATGCGCATATAAAGATGCAGAGCCTGATTGTAATTGTTCTTTATTTTCAAAAAAGGTTTCTGGTAAAATCCCATTTTGATCAACAACGGTTACATCATCGTCACAGGAGATCAATGAAATTACCATCATTACCCCCAGTAGTGTCATTAATTTTATACTATATTTTTTCATATCTAAGCAATTTTAAAATTCTATTTGTAAACCTGCTAATAAGGTTCTTGGTTGAGGCCCTCTTCCTCTATCTATATTTAAGCCTTCAATATTACCTCCAGCATTAAAATAAGGCTCAATTTCTGGATCTAAACCACTGTACTTTGTAATTGTAAATAAATTCTGGGATTGAGCATATATTCTAATTTTTGATAAGGCTCCATTAAAAACAGATCTTAGTTCTTTATCAAAGGTATAACCCAAAGATAAGTTTTTTAATCGAGCATATGAAGCATCTTCGATATAACGTGAAGAAATTTCATTATTAGCATTTACACCAAATCTAAACCTAGGCACGTTAGTCACATCGCCTGGTCGTTGCCAACGGTTTAAAACTTGAACCCCTCTATTTAAAACAATTTGTTGTGATTCAAGGTTGAATATATTGCCATTAAAGGCATCGACACCTTGAACCCCCGTTAACAAGAAAGAAAGGTCAAACTTTTTATATTTCATTCCTAAATTTAAAGTATAAATAAAATCTGGATTAGGATTACCTATAACCACACGATCTTCATCAGTAATGTCCCCATCTCCATTAATATCTCTATATTTAACATCGCCTTCTTGCACAATGTATGCTGCGCCAGAATTAGGATCTAAATTATCAGCACCCAAATCATCAATAATTTCTTGATTGGTAGAATAGACCCCATCAAACATAAAGCCATAGAAATGATAAGCTGGTTCACCTACCGCAAGCCTACTTACATTAGTTGCTCTAGGTACAAAGTTTGCAAAGAAAAGCTCATCTCTATTACCTATAACATTTACAACATTGTCAGCCATAGTAATATTTGCCCATGCATTCCACTGGAAGTCACCTTCATAATCATTATACCCCAAGGTAAACTCTAAGCCATCAGAAGTAATATCTGCAGCATTTACAGAAACACCTCCCCCCGTATTATTTCCTCCTGGTACACCCACAGACCCTGGTGCTTCTTGACTAATTAATAAATTATTATTTTGATTATTGAAGTAATCGAAAGAAAGTGTGATTTTATCATACCATAATCCCAAGTCAAAACCAAAATTTTGCTTCACACTATTTTCCCATGTCAAGTCTAGATTTGTAGCTCCATTAGGTGCAGTACCCAGCACCAAACCGCCATCAATTGGATAATTGAATATAGGTGCTAGCAGAGATCTATAGGAATTTAGTGCTATCTGGTTATTTCCTGTTTCTCCATAACTTCCTCTTAGTTTTAAATTAGTAATCGCCTCACTGCTTTCTAAAAAAGCTTCCTTTGACACGACCCAACCTAATGAAGCGGCAGGGAAAACACTAGTTTGACTTCCTGGTGGAAATCGTGACGATTTATCACTACGTACAGAGGCAGATAACAAATATTTTCCATCAAAACCATAATTAAAACGTCCTAAATAAGATATTAATTTTTCTTCGGTTAGTGAACTCACGGTTGAAGAACCACTTGATACTAATATAGGTACCTGAGAAGACACCGCATTGATACTAGCGCCAGTTACTGATTCGAAATTTGTTTTTTGACGTTCAGAAACAAAAGTCACATTAAAATTATGCTTTTCAGCAAATGTCTTGTTATACGTTAGGGAATTAGTAAAAATAGTTGATACATTATCCGTTCTGGTTTTAGACACATTAGTATCTGGCTTACTAAATTGCCCTCCTTCATCATAAGCTCTTAAAATTAAATCTTGATTCACAAAAAAAGCATCTAAACCTAATTGAGACCTGAATGTTAAGCCTTTAAACAATTCATACTCCCCATATAGCGAGCCT
>CALDCO010000205.1 GCA_937937185.1 uncultured Flavobacteriaceae bacterium | reverse complement strand
TCGTTTTTCCAGCATCTGGATGAGAGATGATTCCAAAGGTTCTTCTTCGATCAATTTCATCATTAAATTTCATGGATAATCATTTTTGGCAAATATACTATGAAGTCCTTTAAGGTTTTTGTTTTAAATGAAAATTTTGGCCTTAGTTTTAAAAATGTTAGCGACAATAGCTAAATACCTACCAATATGATTTTTTAATCATTTGATATTATGCAACTTAAAACAAGCTATAGCTGAACCCATATAAAATGGCGTTTAAGATTTATAAAGAAAAAACTTAGAGTTTAAGGCAAAAAATGCAGGTATAGCCTTAGCTACATCGAGGCTTTTTAACGCAAAAATCTGATTTTTTTCTATGAATATTAATGTTATTTTATATTGATTTAGCTAAATACTGTCTGTTCTAGCGTAGTCGAGAACTATTTGTCATCAAAAAGTAAGTTTCGACTTTAGCCTGTCTTGAGCGATAGTCAAAAGGCTCAAGGCAGGTTATAGTTGAAAGGCTTAACAGAGCATTTTCATAATATTTCAATCAAAACATAGGTAACTATCTACAGATCTCTAAAAAATGTTGCTATCAGTAAAAAAAAAATACTGCAAACAAAATCTTAATAAGGATTGTTTATAGCTACTAGGAGAAAGAGCAACCAAAAGCGGTATTAAATTAACAAGAACCAGAGTGAATTTTTATGTAGTAACCGAATGATTTGTTACATTATGTCTTTAAATAGGGGTTAAATTTAAAAACATGCCATTAAAATAGTGTTAGCTTACCCGATTTCTTAAAATTTATGCGTTTAAACGATTTTTTTAATCGTTTAAACGAGGTTGTTGCAGCTCATTTTAGCTAAAAGTTAATATTTTAACATATTTAATTTAGCAATTAAACGATAAAAACCGCATTTAATAGAATTATTGTTATATATTTGAATTCTAAAACATTCTTTATAGATTAAATTGTCACTTGAACGATAAATAATTAAGATGAGAATTTAGAATTACATATAATTTCCCTAGAATATTTTATTAAAGATTAGAAGTGTTTAAAAAACACTACAAACATTTTTAAAATTTAAAAATGCGGTTTAAATAGCACCAGTAGCGAGTTACTAAATAACTACCGAAACTAAGGGCTGTTTTTAAGAATTATTAAAATAACTGAATACTAATTAATATGAAAAATGTTACCCAATTCTTTTATGATTTTTTGAAATTTAAAGCTTTTATGATTAAAGTTTTTGCTTTTTTTCTAATCACCTTTGCGGTTCAAGCCCAGTCTACACTCGATTGGAGCACATCTACCTGGATGCCAGGCGATTTATCTGGTACAATTCCTTTGGCAACACCGCCAGGATATAATGCAGAAACCATAACCATTAACATAACGGCGGATCCTGCTGATGGTGTTTTCCTTAACGCACCTTTAGTCTTTCCATTAATAGATTTTGCAGGAACAGGTTTGTTTGGTGCCATTGATGATCTGGCAGTAGCTTTTGATCCAACTGATGGCGCAAGACCCAATCCAGATTCACCGGTTACCATAACGTTAACGCTTTCCAATCCAGTTACTAATTTAATTTTCAATGCTTCTGATATTGATAATACGCCTACTGGAAGAATAGATGGTGCTCGTTTTACTAGTAATGCAGGAAATCCAGTGTCTATAACTAGAGTGAACCCTGCCAATTCAACAATAAACACGATAACAGCAAATGAAGCTGAATCTTCTTTGGGTATGGCAAACTCTAATAATGACGACCGAGGATCGGTTATTGTCGATTTTGGAAATAAAGTGGTAACTACAGTAACCATAGTATATTATGATGCAGCAGATTCTGACGGCGCAAGAGGAGCTGGCTTTATTGGAGGATTAGAGCTTTTTGCGCAATCCGTATTAAATGCCAATGATGATGCTGGTATAACCCTTACTGAAGGGGTTGGTGGCACAGCAGTTCTTGATGTGTTGTTAAATGATGAGTTTCAAACGGGAGCACCCACTTTAACCGATGTAACCATTACAGAAGTAAGCTCGACAGATCCAGGAATAACTATAGATCCCTTAACTGGGAGTGTAGATGTAAATACATCAGTAGTTGCTGGAACTTATACTTTAGTATACCAAATATGTGAAACCGCTTTTGGAACCACGAATTGTGATACCGCTAGCATAACGATAAACGTTTTACCTGATACAGATGGCGATGGAGTCGATGATATTACAGATTTAGATGATGATAATGATGGGATATTAGATGATATTGAGTGTCCTTTCACGCGCATTAGCTTTTCAGGTATGACTGGTGGCAGTCACATGCCAGGAGATCCTTCTGAAGTTTTTGATAACTACGTAAACGGCGATGAATTGCCTTTTGACTTAACGCTTACAGCACCAGTTGAATTTAATGGAGCTACCAGCACGCGATTAGTAGCTCAAGACACTGGTGGTAGGATACTTAGGTTTGAAGATAGAGATGGCTACACACCTAATACAGGTTTTACTACCTCTCTTTTATTTCCAAAGCCTTATTCATTTAGGTTTGGTGCAACACCAACAGAAGCTTCAAATTTAAATCAATCCGATAGTTTTGAATATACCCCTATAAATCCATCAGCAAATTTTGCATGGAATGTTATATCTTCAAGTACCGCTGCAGATATAACAATAGTTGGTAATGTGTTAACTGTAACTGGGTCTGCATCTGCAGGAACTGGAGCTTCTACACCTTTTGCCGAGTTCGATATTTCTTCTTCAGGAGAATGCGACGGCGTAATGATACGATTTACAAATCTGGCTGGTGCTGCTGGATTAAATTCAGGACGTTTTGTATTTTCTGTTTGTCAAGATACTGACAAGGATTGCATTCCTGATAGCTTAGATGTCGATAGTGATAATGCAGGCTGTGGAGATGCTAATGAAGCATACAATGATTCAAATACAGACACGAATGGCGATGGTACCTTTGGAGGAGTTATTGGTCCAGGAGATGTTAATCCAGATGGTACGGTAATAGGGGCAACGTACCCAGGTACAAATGCTAATGTAACTACTGCAACACAAGTAACAGTAACGACAGCTCCAAGCAATCAATCTGAATTACCGGGTAATCCAGTAGTGTTTACGGTAGTGGCTAGCGCAGTAAGTACAACAACTTTTTCTGCAGCAGGTGTACCCGATTATACAATACCACCAGCAACCGATGTGTCGGGAGCTTTAGTCTACCAATGGCAAGAAAATGGGGTAGATTTAGCAGATGGTGGGGTGTATAGTGGCACAACAACAGCAACATTAAACATATCAGACAAT
>CALDCO010000204.1 GCA_937937185.1 uncultured Flavobacteriaceae bacterium | reverse complement strand
TTCACTAAAGCCGCACAAAAATGTTTTGTGACGCAGCCTACATTGAGCATGCAAATACAAAAACTTGAAGACCAATTAGACATTCTAATTTTTGATAGAACTAAGAAACCTATAGAGTTAACAGAAATAGGAAAAAAAATAGTAAAACAAGCTAGAAATATTGTAAATGAAGCCCATCGCATACAAGATATTGTCGATCAACAAAAAGGATATATTGGTGGTGAATTTAAATTAGGTATCATTCCTACAATAATGCCTACATTATTGCCTATGTTTTTAAAAAGTTTTACAAATAAATACCCTAAAGTAAAGCTAAAAATAGAAGAGTTGAACACTCAAGAAATAATTACAAGAATAAATGAAGGGCATTTAGATGCTGCGATAGCGGCTACGCCTTTAGAAAGTGAAAACATTAAAGAACGTGTACTCTATTTTGAACCTTTTGTGGCTTACATTCCTAAAAACCATCGATTAAGTAGCAAAAAGAAGTTAAATGTTGAAGATTTAGATATTAACGACATGCTTTTACTTGAAGACGGACACTGTTTTAGAGATGGCGTTATAAATTTATGCAAAACGTTTAAATCTCAAAACGATGAAAAGTTTCAGTTAGAAAGTGGTAGTATTGAAACGCTAGTAAGACTATCGGATGAAGGCTTAGGAATGACATTACTTCCTTATTTACACACCTTAGACCTCAGGGATAAAAATAAAGAAAGCTTGCATTTATTTAACGATCCTTCTCCTGCAAGAGAGGTTAGTTTAATTTATCATAAAAGTGAATTAAAAATTCAAATAATAGAGGCATTACAACAAACAATATCTGGCGTAGTAAGAGGTTCTATCGCTTTTCAAAATGTGGAAATAATTAGTCCGCTTTCTAAATAGATTTAAATAAATTTTGTAGTTAAAATACTACAAATTAAACAAAAATAATAGATTAAACGCAGTTTTATTTGATGAATTGCAAATTATTATTATATTTAAACGTGTAATAATTACCGACAATGGTTTACAATGATCAAAAAGAATGACTATTTCAATAACGAGTTAAGATAAACTTATTTTTTAATCCCATAAATAATTTTAAAATTAAGTAAATCGACCTTATAGCTATAAATAATTAAAAAAACGTGGTAAAGTTTTACCATAAGCATTATTACTATTTGTACTATTTATAGAGTTGTTTTTTACAACTCGAAATAATGAAATCTAAGCCCAATAAAACGCTATGAAAATTAGCCCCAAAATAATAGCCGTTATTATTCTCTTTATACTTTTAATTACTACAATTTATTTGAAGCGTCTAGGGTTATTTTTTACCGCAGACCAACTCTTTCCTATTCCTTCAATACTACTTCTCTTTTACTATGTGTTTATCCTTAAAGGAAAAAACGCGTTAATTTTAATTTTCATGTTATTTGATGCATTATCACTTTCTTTAAACTTTATAGAGGGTTACGATGAATTAATACTAAATATTGCTTCAAGCTTTTCAATTATCAGTTTTATTAGCATTTTCATTTATATTGTTAAAAAAATAAATTTAAAAACCTTAGCGAAAACACATTTTATTTATCCAGTTGTATTGATTGCTTTAGGAATATATATTGTGTATTCGCTTCCTAATAGTGTTGTCCCGTTTAATAATGAAGATGACCCTTTTACAGTGGGTTTTATAATGGGAGTCCTTTATAACATTTTAATTGCTTTAATTTTGGCAGTTGCTTTAATTAACTTTATTCATAACGATTCAAAAAAAGAATTCCTTTTATTTCTATTTTGTGCGGGGCTTACTTTTGGTGAAATTATTTTTTGGCTACTTGCTTTTACTAACGCCCCTAAAAACAGACCAGTTTTCGAGGTATTAGATGCTGCTGTCTATTTTTCAACTTATGCTTTTTTAATTTATTATCTGCACGCCCTGAATACTGAGAAGAATAAACCTTATTTAGATGATAATAAATAGTAGAACATGAAATTTAGGAAAAAACGATCGAAAAACTAATATGAAGTATCAACTAATTCATGTTTAAAAAATAAATCCATCTAAATTCTATTAACATAATATTATAGAGATAGACGGATAGCGATTTAAACTTAAAAATAATTTATTTATGGCATGTATGAACAACACTTAAAATACAAAAGCGACTTAAAAGTCGCTTTTAATTTTTATGTTTTTAAATAAATCATACATTGATTTAAACTTGGGTTTTGCTGTACCAAAGATTGTATAAAAATCTTTAACTCTTCAATTTCATAAGGTAATAATCTTTGAAGTGCTTTTTGTACCTCTTTACAAAACAATACTGTATCAAAACTTACTTTATCAAGTACAGTTTTGGTGTACTCATACATTGCTCTTGCCATAGTTATTTGTTAGGTTTATATTATAAGGTAATACTCTCTTTATAGGCAAATGGTTTATTTGTTCCGTTTAAATGTATGAAAAAAAAGAATGAGTTACTAAAAAAAACGAAAAAAATTAGTGTTAAATAAAACCTAATTCATTCTTAAAATCGATTATCTCCATCTAGAATATTCCCTAAACTTCCCAAAACACTGCCTTCTCCCTTACTATTTCCTCCTCTTGGTAAACTTGCTAACACACGACCAGCTAAACGACTAAATGGCAGCGATTGCACATAAACATCTCCTGGTCCTTCTAATTTTGCGAAAAATAATCCTTCGCCTCCAAAAACAGTATTCTTAATACCTCCTACAAATTCTATATCATAATTAACCGTTTTTGTGAACCCAACAATGCAGCCAGTATCTACTCTTAGTACTTCCCCTTGCTGTAATACTTTCTTAGAGACTGTTCCTCCGGCATGAACGAATCCCATACCATCGCCTTCTAATTTCTGCATAATAAACCCTTCGCCTCCAAATAAGCCTCGCCCTAACTTTTTACTAAACTCTATTCCTACACTTACACCCTTAGCAGCACATAAAAAAGCATCTTTTTGGCATATAAACTTCCCATCGTACTCTGTTAAATCTATTGGTATTATTTTTCCAGGATATGGAGAAGCAAATGAAACATTTCGTTTGCCTGAAAGTGTATTATAAAAAGCAGTCATAAAAAGACTCTCTCCTGTAAGTATTCGCTTTCCCGCTCCTAATATTTTACCCAAAAAACCCGTGTCTTTTTGTGAGCCATCGCCAAAAATAGTTTCCATTTTAATACCATCATCCATCATCATAAAACTACCAGACTCTGCAATAACGCCTTCTTGAGGATCCAACTCTATTTCTACGTATTGCATTTCTTCCCCATAAATTCTATAATCTATCTCGTGTGCTGTCATTTTTACTTATTTTATATTAATACTATCAAGTTGTTTAAACTTTTTCAATTATTAGTTGGTAAGTTATTGCTTTTGTTACACTACATTTTTCTTTATTCTAAAATGACTTTGTTTACTATTAAAATTCTAGATTGCAAATAACTAAATACGACTCTCACTCTTAACCTTAATGCTCCATTCAAAATGAAATGTAGAAACCACAGTACCCCCTTCATTTTTCCCAACAGATTGCATCCAAATGGTTTGCCCTTCTCCTGTTTCTAATGCTCTTGCCAAAGCCTCGTCTACTAATATGCCATCATTACAAATAAATGTAATTTTTCCTAAGGCTTTTTTAGTGAATATTGCTTTGTTACTGGTTACTAACATGGAGACAGGTTTATTGCTTTCTCTAATTTTACTCGTTACAAGGGCTCCAGTAGCAAACTCAGCAGCCATTCCTTGAACAGCCCAAAACATCGATTTAAAAGGGTTTTGATTAATCCATTTGTATTTTACTGTAACAACACAGCGTTCATCATTTAATGATTTGGCTCTAACACCACATAAAAAGGCAGAAGGCAACTTAAATAAAGTAAAGTAATTAAGTTTTTTGGGTGTTAATTTCACAAGACAAGATATTAGCAATCATTAATAATTAGAACTAATTTATTGAAAATTATTTAAATCCATTAATGCTAAAAATATGTTAATTTTTAGTACTTTGTATTGCATAATACCTTCTTTTGGATATATATTTGCATAAGAAACTATTATATACTTTTATAAAATGACCACAAACAACCATAATAATATTGCAACTTTTATTCACCTTTCCACATTTTCGAGGTTTATAATCCCTTTTGGAAACTTTATAGGACCGTTAATTTTATGGATTGCAAATAAAGAGAAATCTAAATTTGTAGACGCTCATGGTAAAGAAGCAATCAATTTTCAAATTAGCATTTTATTGTATGCCATGCTATTAGGAATACTAACGGTACCTTTTTTTATATTTAATGTATTTACTGGTATCGATTTTATGGATTTTAATCTATTTAATGGGATACATATAAACTTAACTAAGCCCTCTCCTCTACTCTATATTGGTGGCGCTTTAGGCGGTTTAGCGGTAATAGGTTTTATTTTAGAAATCGTATTCATTATTAAAGCGAGCCTGAGTGCAAGAGATGGTGAGCTTTATCAATATCCCTTAACTATAAATTTCATCAAATAGTAGGTGTTTAAATCAAAAAGCGAACACCTACAAAAAATCAATCAAAAAATGAACAGTTTAATCTTATTAAAAGCAAGAGCGCATGAAGCCAAAAACAAAAAAAAATAATCTATTTACTGGCTTAAAATGCAAATTGCATTTAATTCCTAAATCAATTAAATCAAACCAATGAAAATCGAAAACACAAAAGCACAAATGCGTAAAGGTGTTTTGGAATACTGCATTCTATCGGTCTTAAAAGACGATGATGCTTACGTTGCAGAAATTTTAAGCACTTTAAAAGACGCTAAATTACTTGTCGTAGAAGGTACCATTTATCCACTACTTACACGGTTAAAAAATGCGGGGCTTCTAAGTTATCGCTGGGAAGAATCGACTTCTGGACCCCCGCGAAAATATTATGGATTAACAGAAACAGGACAACTTTTTCTCAAAGAACTAAACGGGACTTGGGATGAATTACAAAACGCAGTAAATATAGTAACAAGCCAAAAATCAACTAAAAAATGAATAAAACAGTTAACATCAATCTAGCAGGTATCTTTTTTCATATCGATGAGAATGCATACATTAAACTGCAGCGTTATCTTGAGGCTATAAAACGTTCATTTACAGATTCTCAAGGACGTTCTGAAATCATATCAGATATAGAAGCAAGAATTGCCGAATTATTTACCGAACGTGTAAAGCATGACAAACAAGTTATTGGCTTAAAAGAGGTCGATGAAGTCGTTACCATTATGGGGCAACCTGAAGATTACTTAGTCGATGATGAAATTTTTGAAGATGAGCCGGTTTACAAAAAGAAAACAGGATCGAGATCTAAGAAATTATTTAGAGATACAGACAATTCCTACGTAGGAGGTGTTTCTTCTGGATTGGCGCATTACTTTGGCATCAACGTAATTTGGGTACGCCTGTTATGGTTTCTTCTAATTTTTGGTGCTGGCACAGGTATTTTCTTGTATATCTTATTATGGATATTAGTTCCTGAAGCCTTAACAACATCAGATAAATTAATGATGTCTGGCGAAAAAGTAACCATTTCAAATATTGAAAAGAAAATCCGAGATGGTTTTGAAAGTGTCTCAGATACCGTAAAAAATGTTGATTTTCAAAAACATGGGAACCAGCTGAAAACAAGTTTAGAGCAAGCTACAGATAGTATTTCCGAATCTGTAAAACGCATCAATGTAGACAAACAAGGCAATCGCATTAAATCGAGTTCTAAATCGTTTTTCGATACCATTGGAGATATTGCCATGTTCTTTTTAAAGGTGTTTGCAAAATTTATAGGCGTGATTTTAATTCTTACAGGTGCAGCTGCTTTAATTGCCATGTTTGTGGCATTATTATCGGCCTCAATATTAGATAGCGTACATTTTCCTGGAATAGATTTTGCAGATATTGCTAATACCACAGGAGCACCATTTTGGTTGTTTTCTATGCTTATTTTCTTTGCCTTTGCTGTTCCTTTTTTTATGCTTTTATACTTAGGGTTAAAAATTCTAATTACCAATTTAAAATCAATAGGAAATGCTACCAAATATTCATTATTAGGGGTTTGGATTTTATCAATTATTGGGTTGGCTGTTTATGGCGCAAAACAAGGGCTATCTTATAAAGAAAAAGGCGCTGTAATAAAAACTGAACGTTTTGAAAACATAACCGTTAATGATACGTTAAAACTAAGCATGTCTGGAAATGATTATTTTGCTGAACGCTTTGATAGAGATTATGGCTTTGATACCGATTATAATGAAAATGGTGATTTAATAACTTTTTCTCAAGGGGTACGCTTAATTGTAAAATCTACTAAAGACAGTATTGCTAAAATTAAAATAAATAAAAAGGCAAGAGGTAGTACTTACGAAAAAGCAAAAAAAAGAGCCAATGCCATTAATTATTCTTATGCTTTAATTAATAATGAGTTGTTACTCGATAATTACTTAACCATACCTAATGATACCAAAATTAAAGATCAGCGTGTGGAAATAACATTATATATTCCCATAGGCAGTGTGCTTTATGCTGATAGTAATACCTACGATTACCATAGCAATAATTCTAATTATTATAATGACATACTAGATCATGGACAAGAAGAAAAGTATTTAAAGGTATTAAAGAACAAATTAAAATGCATAGACTGCCTTAATAAAAAAGAGGATAAAGCAAAAGTTAATGTAGATAGCGATAACGCCAGGCTTAAAATTGACGATGAGGGTTTAGAGGCAACATCTAGTACTGTAAAACTAAAAGTAGATAATAAGGGCGTAAAAGCAAATAATTCTAGCGTAGAAGTTGAAATTAATGAAGACGGAATTAATATAAACGCCCCAAAAAAAGAAAATTAAAACAAACTATAAATCAATCAAAAAAATCAAAAACTATGTTTACCATTGCAAAAGTCATCATTCAATTCATCATTACTATTTTAATTTAACCGTTTTGTTCTTAAAGTGGTTTAAAATTGTTTAAGAATCATTTTTAACATTATTATGAGTATAACTAATTAATAATAAATCTTTTACTTTTAGACCTGAAATAGTATTTTTTTATAGTCTATTAAGCAACTATAAAAACGTTATAAATTAAATCTAAAAACCATATTAAACTTATATACTGTTTAATATGGTTTTTGTTTATCTTAGCTCGCAATTAATAAAAAATCCACTTGTTAAAGATGAAGAAAAATTTACTACTATTTTCAATAATTGCTTTACTAAGCTTTACGAGTTTTTCGCAAAATAAAGAAAAAATAAAAGGAAACAGAAGCATTTCGAATCGCATCACAAATATAGAACCGTTTAGCCATTTAGTTTTTGGAGAAAATTTCAAAATTACATTAATTCAAGGCTGTGATCCTTCAGTAGAAATAAGTACAGACGATAATTTACATGACGTTATAAACTTTGCTGTTCTTAATGGGAGCTTAAAATTTAATACCAATAAACGTATTGCCTCTAATAAAGCTTTAGACATTAGATTGGTTTATACAGAGGCGTTAAAAGCTATAGAACTTTCGGATAATAGTGAGCTTACCTCTGCAACTACTCTAAAAATAGATACTCTAAAGTTATCGACTAGCCAGTCTGCCAAGGTCTTTTTAAACCTACAAACGAATTCTTTTACGCTTATTAATAGCGGTAAAAGTAAATCTGAATTAAATGTAATGACCGATAGTGCCAATATAAAATTAAATGATAATAGTAATCTTGAAGCATTAATTAATGCGTCTTCAATTAAAATAGACCTCCTTGAATCTGCTGATGCCGTAATTGAGGGGGAAACTAATAGTTTAAGTGCTTTCGTTGATAATTCGTCTAAACTTAATGCTAAAAACTTAACGACTAAAGATTGTGCTTTAACCGTAAAAGAAAAAGCAGATGCCAAAGTAGAAGCCCTAGACCATATTACATTAGATGTCTATGGTGATACAGAAACCATAATTTATGGTAAACCAAAAATTGATCTGAAAAATTTTCAGGATAATGCGGTGTTAATTAAAAAAGAAAAAAACGGATAATACTTTTCTCTTTGTTAGGTTAACGGCTTATTACCTATACTAAGGTATTGATATTAATGAGAAACCTTACGACTTTAGCTTGTCTTGAACGCTAGTCTAAAGGCTCGAGGAGACATTTAGTTTTAGTTTATGTTATTCCCCCTGTCCAGTCGAGCGCAGTCGAGACCTCTTTATTCATCTTCTTGCTAGAAATATATGTAATTATTTATGCAGTAACACCTTTTCTTTAAACCTAATGCAATGCGTTTAAAATAAATATAACTCAAACTATATATGAATTCTAGTCTAATAGCAAGATTGGGTTTTTTATTGTTAAAAAGTAGCGGCAACGACAGCTTTAAATACTCACGCAAATTTAAAAATCCTTATTCTATCTTGTTCTCACAAAAAAATCGTATAAGACCTTAGTTTTATCATCAAAACGCCTTTTCTATGCCAGTCCAGTGGCATGTCGCTACAAAAATAACTCCTTTATAATTTTAGATATTCAAGCACAAGCCTTTTAAGGTATAAAAAATATAATACTCTATATTTTTCACTAATACTCCTTTTAATACAAAGAAACCCGCTATTAGAATTTTACTTTTTTAAGATAAAACTCTTAGATCTCCAAATTTTCTTTCTGAAAGAAAACCTCAAAGGATTAATCTTAAAAGAGGGGCTTAATTATTTAAGCATCTTGGTTTACGACTAATCTAAAACCTTCGCCATGTATGTTTAGTATTTCTACTTTTCCATCTACTTTTAGGTATTTTCGAAGTTTGGCAATGTAAACATCCATACTCCTAGACGTAAAGTAATTATCGTCTCTCCAAATTTTTGTTAAAGCCAGTTCTCTAGGCATTAAGTCATTTTCGTGTAAAGCTAATAAACGCAATAGTTCATTTTCTTTAGGCGATAGTTTTGTTGGTTCACCGCCTTTATATCTTAAAAAACGAAGTTTAGAATTTAAATCAAAGTTCCCGATTTTAAACTCAAATTGCTTACTATCAGTAACTGTTTCACTTGCTTTACGTTGTATGATCGCCTTAATTTTCATTAATAATACCTCACTATCAAAAGGCTTGTTTAAGTAGTCGTCTGCACCAACTTTATAACCTTTAAGCACATCTTCTTTCATCGCTTTGGCTGTTAAGAAAATAATAGGAACATCGGTATTTTTTTCACGAATCTCTTTAGCCAATGTGAAACCATCTTTATACGGCATCATAACATCTAATATGCATAAATCGAAATCGTCTTTTTTGAACTTTTCAAAACCTTCCATACCGTTTTTAGCATGTACGACATCGTAATCATTCATCATTAAATAGTCTTTTAATACGGTTCCAAAATTTGGATCGTCTTCTACTAATAGTACTTTCTTAAGTTGTTCATTCATAATATTTAAGATATTAGAGGAAGTTTTATTGTAAATTCACTTCCTTTCTCTTTTTCACTTTCTACTGATATGTGACCATGATGGTCATCTATTATTTGTTTTACATATGCAAGTCCTAAACCATGACCTTTAACATTATGTATATTTCCTGTGTGCTCTCTATAAAACTTTTCAAAAACTCTTTTTTGAGCTGTTTTACTCATACCGCTACCGTGGTCTTTAATTTTAATGAGACAATTATTCCCTATTTGGGTTGTTTTTACAACAACCTCTGGCGCATTGGGAGAATATTTAATCGCATTGTCTAATATA
>CALDCO010000203.1 GCA_937937185.1 uncultured Flavobacteriaceae bacterium | reverse complement strand
TTTATTGATGATATTCAGTATTTAATTGACCATGAATATGCTGTAAAACCCAAATACTATACAAGTTCCTTTTATAAGAATGATAATAAAAATGAAACGGTAGACTTTATTTTAAGTAACCTGAAATAATGATATTCATTGTTTTTATTTATTAACGTCAGTTCGACGTAAAAGCTTGATGTAAAAAAGCCGTCAGATTGAGTGATTTTTCAAAGTAAAACGAAAAAAAATGGTATCGGAATTTGGCTTTTGACTGAAAATTTAATTTTCTATCGAAAATCACTCTGCCTGACGTAAATTTTTTGGTGTCGAACTCATGTTAATTAGAGATAAGGCTTAAGGGTTTAACCGGTCTTTAATATATTCGACTTTAGTTTTGCCGTGTGGTTTAACATTGCCTTTAGAATCAAGATTTACCATGACAATTTTTTCAATAGAAATTATGGTTTCTCTTGTCATCATATTTCTTACTTCGCATCTTAATGTTAAAGAAGTATTTCCAAATTTAACGGGTTCTATCCCTATCTCTATCACATCACCTTGTAGTGCCGAACTTTTAAAATCTATTTCTGCTATGTACTTCGTAACGATATGCTGGTTTTCTAATTGAACAATTGCATACAACGCCGCTTCTTCATCAATCCATTCTAAAAGGCGGCCGCCAAATAATGAAGAATTGGGGTTTAAATCTTCTGGTTTTATCCATTTTCTTGTGTGAAATCTCATAAATTAAAATAAATGTTGTTGCTGTTCTTTTCCATTGGGCACTTTTAGACTATAACTTAGTTCTTTATTTAGTTTTTTTATAAAATAAGCAGAGAGCAATGGCGATTCTTTTTCTATATTTTGATGAATAAAAAAATTAATTTCTTTAATGCCTTGTGCTTTCCATTCTTTTAAACGAGCCACCCAATCATCTAATCGGGAATAATCACTTTCATGATTTGCGCCTACGTATCTAATAAACGCCTTTGCATTACTCAATCGCATATGCATAATGTCTCGCCTTCCAGCAGAATCTACTATGATGTTAGAAATAGCATTTCGTTTCAATAGGGCATAAAGTTCATTAGCAACAACAGGATCATTATACCAATTGGTATGTCTAAATTCCATGGCCAAAGGAATTGTTTTTGGCCAGTTTTCAGCAAAAGCAATAACTTTGTCGAAATCTTTAGGCGAAAAATTGGAGTGCATCTGTAAAAAAATGCTTCCTAATTTTTCTTTTAAGTTAACAACGGAATATAAATAATGATTAACCACCTCAGAAACCTCATTTAAGCGTTTCCAGTGACTAATTTCCTGATTAAGCTTTGGGAAAAACTTAAAATGACCTGGCGTTTTATTGTACCATTTTTCGAATTGCTCTGGCGGAAAAATCCTATAAAAAGTGGCGTTTAGTTCTATTGCGTTAAATTGCGAAGCGTAGTAAACCAATTCGTCTTTTGTTCCTTTGGGATAAAACCCTTTCAAATCGGCTTTATTCCACTTTGCGCAACCTACATAAATTTCTGGGACGGTATCGTCTTTTACTGCGTTTAAAATCTTTTTGGTATCTAAATGGTCCTTAGGTAGCGTAAAATCTATAGTTTCAGGATGGTCTACACGTCCAAACTTCATAGTTATTCTTTTTGGTAAATATAATCATTAACCAGATGAAATATTTACCATTATTAAGATTAAAATGTAAAAATGGTTCGATTTTTGAAACCTTAATTACAACAACTATGGTCGCATTGTTCATAACGCAGTTAACAAGTAACTTTTTACGATGGCCATATAGATTAGTTTATTAATATCTTTAAATAAAACCTAACAGATGGATAAGAGAGATCATTTATTATTAAAGGCAAGACCTACTATTTCTTCAATTCAAATCAATAATAATATGAGTGATGGAGAACATTTTCAAAACATTACCCTAAGACCCATTATTAAGCTTCAAAATGAGTTGTTCTTGGTTGTTTTCAAAAATTATATTAAAAAGCACAAAAATGTATTTTATGAATTAACTATTGAAAAACGTTTAAAATATATTGAAAATGCAATACATAAGGATATAAAATTCCGAAATGCGTTAAAAGGAATGATCATTGGCCAGTTTACTATTAAGGAATATGCTACTTACACTAAAAACTCTTCAGCATTAAACAAACGCATGATGAATATTGTAAAACAACGATTGCAGTCGAACATACAATTGTTTGAAAAACCTGATGATTTGGACTTGCTTAAGGCCGTTTAGTTTTTAATTAAAGAGACGCCATTTAAATCTGTGGTTAAAACGTCGCTCATATAATCAAAATACGGACGAATGGCTTTGAATGCCCTATTTACGCTGGCCAGAAAATCTTTATCTAATACTTCTTTGTCTGTGTATTTTTTAGTAAAAATATACTGTTTTCTTCGTATCAAATCTATTGCAGGATGTGTTTTATCAAAACCTTTAGGAGCCGTTTTTAGTGACTCTCCTTGAAGTTCCCCCCAAACTGACTGAAAATCTTTATTATTAATAATGTCTCGCATTTCTTCATCATCCATTTCAAATTCTTTACGAATTCGTAACAAGTCTTCTTTTTCCGGTTGCCAAAAACCTGTGGCAATAAAACTTTCATTATTTGGTTGAATATGTAGATAATAGCCCCCTCTTAATCTTGGCTTTGCGCGATGAAAAGCCCCACCAAAATGGGTTTTATAGGGTAATTTATTCTTAGAAAAACGAACGTCTCTATAAATTCTAAAGAGCTTTAATTTATCTATTTCGTCGTGGCTATTTAAAGATTCTAAAATAGAATGATACACTTTCTTAATGTCGGTTTCAATTTTTTTAAACTCAGGCTTGTTCGCATTAAACCAATCGCGATTATTATTTTTTTCTAATCTTTTAAAAAAGGAAAACGCCGCATTAGATACAGAAATACTCATATTTTATTTTTTTTGAAAATTACAAAAACACATTAATTATTCAAACTCGATACGATTTAAAATTAATCCAGAAGCTGGAGCAATATATGCTCTTCTTTCTGCATTCGCTTTTAACGAGCTAGAAATATCATTAATAGAAATTTTTCCCTTTCCCAAATCAATTAACGTGCCCATCATTAATCGAATTTGGCTTCTCATAAAGCCTTTCCCTCTTACCCTTAATAAATACGTTTTATCTGGAAAAAAGTTTGCTTTAAATAATTCGTTTTCTACAATTTCACAAGTTAAAATTTCGCGATTGTAAATCCCTTCATTTGTCGCTTTAAAACAATAGGCTTTAAAATCATGCAAGCCTTCATATAATTTAGCCCCTTTTTTCATTAATTCGA
>CALDCO010000202.1 GCA_937937185.1 uncultured Flavobacteriaceae bacterium | reverse complement strand
TTCTATATTTATTCTTTTTGCTCAGCTATCGAGTAAAAACCTACTAGCCTGTAAATACATTTTAAATTAGAATAGTAATAAAAATAAACATTTTAGAAAAAATAAAAAGTCAAGAATCTAATTCTTGACTTTTTATTGTTTGTTAGTAGCGAGAGGGGGGCACGATCCCCCGACCTCCGGGTTATGAACTTAGAGCATTATATATCAATACGCTATATATACCTTTATAATCAATGAATCCTAGTTTTCTAATAGTAATTAATAGCAAATAGTTGCATTTGATATCATAGAATGTTTTAGCTATGTTTTAGCAAATGATTCATTATCGAAATCGTATATTAACCTAATATTAAGAATTTTATGTCATCAGTAACTCCTTTTTTAGATAAGCGAGCAAACGCTAAAAATTTACATCCTATAACTATTAGAATTATAAAGGATAGAAAACCTTCATACATATATATAGGGCAGGCAATAAAATTGAATCAATGGGATTCTAAAAATAGACGTGTAAAAAAATCGCATCCTGATCACCTAGAGATTAACCAACTTATCATAACAAAGCTATCCAAGGCTAATAAGAGCATGTTAAACGCAGAAATTAAAGAGCAAAATTTATCCTCTAGAGTAATAAAACGAAAAATAGTATCTAAAGAAGAATGTGATTTCTTCAATGTAGCTAAAAATTATTTAGCTCTAATTAAAGAAAGAAAGCAATTTCATCAGTTTGATATTGAATTAAAGCGTATTGAAGTTTTTTATCAATTTGTAAAAAAGGACAAACTCTATTTTAATGAATTGAATATTGATCTATTAAGATCTTTTGAAGCTTATTTAAAAAACACGAGAGACTTAGCGCCGAGAACAATTGCTAATTACATGATAATGATAAGAACCGTTTTTAATCTAGGTATATCTAAATCGATTACTACCATAGAAGTTTATCCTTTTGGTAAAGGAAAATATCAAATCAGGTTTCCAGAAACTAAAAAAATAGGTCTTAGTATAGAAGAAGTCAAGGCTCTCGAAACATTAGAAGGTCTTACAAAAGCTCAACAGTATGCTTTAAATGCTTGGCTAATTAGTTTTTATTTTGCGGGTATACGAATAAGTGACGTTCTTCAATTAAAATGGAGCGATTTTAAAGATGATCGATTATTATATAGAATGGACAAAAACAGTAAGTTGGTCTCTCTCAAAATTTCAGATAAAGTAAGAGATATTTTGCAATCACTTGATAGAAATATAAACTCTGTATATTTATTTAAGGAGTTAGAAGGAATAAATGAAGATGATAGAAAATTGTTAAGAACTCGCATAAAAACTACAACAAGAAACTTTAACAGGAGATTAGAAATAGTTGCCGAAAAAGCGGGAATTGATAAAAGTTTGAGCATGCACATCGCACGACATAGTTTTGGGAATATTTCTGGTGATAGAATTCCAATTCAGATGCTTCAAAAGCTATATCGTCATTCATCAATTACTACTACTATAATGTATCAGTCTAGTTTTATGCAAAAGGATACTGATGAAGCTTTGGACAAGGTTATTAATTTTTAAATCTCATTAAATAACATTGAAGGATTTTAAAAGGAAAAGAAACTATCCAAAAATAATTTTTCTACGTATACAGGGGATCAAGCTGTCTTAGTTTTTGGAGATCTCGAATAATCCTCTTTTCAGCAGTTTTAGGCCAAATTTATATTCAGTTAACCTGAAAACTTAATTAGGAGTATAATTGCTTAATAAGTTTATTAATATTAATAGATCCACCTAGATCTTTCTAAAGTATCCTACCATAATTACTTTTTTACCATAGTCTTGAACCAAATTGATAATTAGTCAAGATAGCAATACAACTAATTTTATAGTGAATTATTATAAAATCGATTAATTAATTCTCAATAAACAATAGAATATGTATTGCAAGTATTTATTCACACTAGTATTCACTCTAATTTATATTTTGAATGCTCAGGGGCAAAAATTAACAGATGAACAAAAGGAACGCCTAGATTATAAGGTAGATATTTTTTCTTATCAAGAAAAAGAACTTCAACAATTATGGTACGAAGATCGTATGGATTTGATGAAACTTAAAGGGGAACTTCGTGAAGATTACAGAAACATTGTAGAATATCATTCTTATAAAATGAGTCGCCTTGATGATATGGATAAAAAATCTGAAGATATAAAGATTCCTAAGCTATTTCAAAAACAACTTACTATGCTTCACGATGATGTAAGAAGTATACTTAATAATGAACAATTTGAGATTCATAAAAAAAGCTGGGAAGCCATAGTGAATGCTGTTTATCGAAGAAAAAATTGGAATAAGGATGATTGATGTTTGCGATGTTTTAAAATTATTAGTGATAAAATAAAAATATTATGATTTGGATAGAATTACTTGTTGTTCTTTTTTTTATATTTCTCGGCTCTAAATTAGGAGGGATAGGAATTGGTTATGCTGGTGGTGCAGGTGTCGTTGTACTAACGTTAATCTTTGGTTTAAAATCAGGATCTGTTCCAGTAGATGTTATTTTAATTATTATGGCAGTTATAGCAGCTATTGCTGCGATGCAAAAAGCTGGAGGTTTGGATTATCTGGTACATCTCTCAGAGCGAATTCTTAGAAAAAATCCAAAGAGAGTTACTTTTATTGCACCTACAGTGACCTATTGGATGACATTATTAGCTGGAACTGGACACACGGCCTATGCAGCACTTCCTGTTATCGTAGAAGTTTCTAAGGAAGGTAATGTACGTCCCTCAAAACCGTTAAGTATAGCGGTGGTAGCATCACAAATAGCGATAACAGCATCGCCAATATCTGCAGCTGTAGTTATTTTAGCCAGTTTCTTAGAACCTCTTGGTGTATCCTACATGCAATTATTAGCGGTTGCTATTCCTTCTACTATTCTGGCTTGCGCAGTAGGCGCATTTGTGGCTAATAAATTAGGAAAACCACTTTCAGAAGATCCTGTATATCAAAAGCGACTAGCTGAAGGGTTGGTAAAACAAAAGAGTACAAAGGAGTATAAAGATTCGCCTTCTGCGAAGCGTTCAGTTCTTATTTTTTTAGCGGCTATTATAATAATAGTTACGTATGCAACCCTAATATCTAAAAAAGTTGGACTTATAGAAAATCCAACGTTGCCAAGAAATCAAGCGATTATGGCAGTAATGCTTTTAACGGCTATGGTAATTGCGTTGGTTTGTAAAATCAAGCTAAATGAAATCCCGAATATGTCAACTTTCAAATCAGGAATGAGCGCCTGTATTTGCGTACTAGGTGTTGCTTGGCTGGGGGACACATTTGTAAGTAATCACATTACTGAAATAAAAGAATTTGCAGGAGATGTTTTAAATGAATATGCATGGTTGTTAGCAGTCGTGTTATTCTTAGCCAGTATGTTGCTCTATTCTCAGGCAGCAACGACTATGGCGCTAATGCCAGCGGCTTTAGCTCTAGGTGTAAGCCCGTTAGCTGCCATCGCTTCTTTTGCTGCTGTAAGTGCCTTATTCGTGTTACCAACTTATCCAACGCTATTGGCAGCGGTAGAGATGGATGATACGGGGTCTACAAAAATTGGAAAATATGTATTTAATCACTCATTTATTATTCCTGGGACAGTGACCATTGCAGCAAGTGTTGCGTTCGGGTTTCTATTTGGAAGTATTATACTATAAACATTGTAAAATTAAAACATTATGGAAACAAGAATTGAAGAAGATTTACTTGGAGAATTAAAAATAAATGATGATCACTATTATGGTGTTCACACCCAAAGGGCTATTGATAACTTTCAAATTTCTCACTCTACTATTGGCGATTATCCATTTTTTATAAAGGGGATGATTATCACGAAAAAAGCTTGTGCTATGGCAAATGGAGAGATCGGAACAATTCCTTCAGATAAAGCGAATATGATTATACAAGCTTGTGATAAAATATTAGAAAACGTAAAAGCATATGCGCCCTATTTTCCATCTGATGTATTTCAAGGAGGTGCTGGTACTTCTGTTAATATGAATGCCAATGAGGTGATTGCAAATGTTGCTTTGGAAATTAATGGTCATTCAAAAGGACAATATGATATCCTTCATCCTAATGACCATGTAAATAAGTCGCAATCTACTAATGATGCCTATCCTACTGGATTTCGTGTGGCGTTATACTACTATATGAATCATCTACTAGAAAAAGTAAATGTTTTAACTACCGAGTTAGATAAAAAAGCTGCTGAATTTAAGAAAGTGATCAAAATGGGGAGAACACAATTGCAAGACGCTGTACCTATGTCGTTGGGTGATGAGTTTGGTGCTTGGTCTGCAAATCTAAAGGAAGAAACTAAGAGTTTAAAAAATTGTCGCGATCTTATTTTAGAAGTTAATTTAGGAGCTACGGCTATTGGAACGCGGGTAAATGCACCTAATGGATTTACAGAACTATCCATTGGTTATTTACAACAACTAACAAAAGCTAGTTTCGTGCCTGCAACTAACTTGATTGAAGCGACATCAGATTGTGGTGCATATGTTATGATTTCTGGAGGCTTAAAACGATCAGCGGTTAAACTGTCTAAAATATGTAATGATTTAAGATTATTATCATCAGGACCTCGTTGTGGTTTCAATGAAATAAACTTGCCTGAAATGCAAGCAGGCTCATCTATAATGCCTGCTAAAGTGAATCCTGTTATTCCAGAAGTGGCAAATCAAGTTTGTTTTAAAATTATAGGTAACGATGTTACCATTTCTTTTGCTGCTGAAGCCGGTCAATTGCAACTCAATGTTATGGAGCCCGTAATTGCGCAATGCATGTTCGAATCTATAGAACTGCTATCTAATGCTTGTGTTACGCTTGCACGGAAATGTATTACTGGGATAACGGCAAACGAAGAGCATACTAGACAAATGGTATTTAATTCTGTAGGAATCATCACTTTTCTAAATCCTTTTATAGGTCATCATATGGGCGATGTGATAGGAAAAGAAGCAGTGGCAACTGGTAAGAATATTAGAGAACTTGTTTTAGAAAAGGAATTGCTTTCCGAAGGTGAGTTAGATAAAATCTTGAACGAAGAAAACCTGATGCATCCAGAATATAAGGCAGCACTGCATAAATAAAAAATTAAAGTCTTAAAACTATGAGAAAAAATAAAATAATACTCCTGCTTTTCTTTATTGTATTTGGGAGTATACAACTCGCTTTTTCACAAAACAAAAAACTACCTAATGTGAAAATTCTAGCTACAGGGGGAACTATTGCTGGTTCTGCATCTTCCGCTACATCTTCAAGTTATTCAGCAGGCCAAGTAGGAATTCAAACAATGATTAATGCTGTGCAAGGTATTAAAGAATTGGCCAATGTATCTGGTGAACAAGTATCTAATGTAGGATCGCAGGATATGTCTATTGAAATTTGGCTAAACCTAGCTAATCGTATTAACGAGCTTCTGGCAAGTAATGATGTGGATGGCATTGTGGTGACACACGGTACAGATACACAAGAAGAAACTGCCTATTTTTTGAGTTTGGTTGTAAAGAGTGATAAACCAGTAGTAACCACTGGTTCTATGCGTTCATCAACATCTATTAGTGCTGAAGGACCATTAAATCTTTACAACGCAGTTGCCATAGCAGCAAGTAAAGAAGCAATTGGTAAAGGTGTTTTAGTAACGTTGAATGATGAAATCCATAGCCCGAGAGATGTTAGTAAAATGAATACCACTAATGTAGGAAGCTTTTCAGCGCCTATTAAAGGTATAATGGGAGGTGTGTTTTATGGGCGTCTCGGTTTTTTTAGAGAACCAACAACCAAATTTGGCAATACCAGTGAATTTTCAATTAAAGGTCTTACTAAGCTCCCAAGAGTAGACATTATTTATGCCTATGCCGATATGGCTTCAGACCTTATAGACATTCATGTGAAAGCAGGAGCCAAAGGGATTGTAATTGCTGGGGTTGGAAATGGAAATATGACTGAAGATACACTTAAAGCCATAAAAAAAGCATACGAAGAAAGAGGAGTGATTGTAGTGAGGAGTAGACGTGTAGCAACTGGATGGGTATTGCGCGATAATGAGTTTAAAGACGACGATTATCACACCATAGCGTCACACGATTTAAATCCAGCAAAATCTAGAATTTTATTAATGTTAGCACTTTCTAAAGGAAAAAAACTGTCTGAAATTCAAGAATTATTTTACACATACTAACATTAAAATGGCTGTTAATCCACTCTTTTTTAGAAAAACATTAATTGCAGGAACTGGACTTTTTCTGTGTATTTTTTTGATTGTACACCTTTCTGCCAACTGTATTCTTCTGCTTCCAGAAGCGGTGGCTAGAGGGATGTATAATTCCTATTCAACGACATTACGGGAGAGTCCTTTAATTAAAATCGTGGCTTACCTGTTATATCTTTCTATAATTCTACATGTAGTCTATGCATTGCTTATCACTATTAGAAATCGAAAAGCAAAACCTAAAAAATATGTGATTAATAATTCTAAGGAAAACAGTTCATGGACTTCTCAAAATATGGGGCTCATTGGTACAATGATTCTTCTTTTTATAGTGGTTCATTTGGCTAACTTTTGGGCGCGAATAAAATTAGGAATTGGAGAGCGTCCAGAAATCGACATCGCTGGAAATGTTGATGTTTATGAAGTAACATACAGTCTTTTTCAAAACATATATTATGTGATTTTCTATACGGCTTTAATGATTCCTCTTGGATTACATTTAAATCACGGACTTAAAAGTAGTTTTAAAACACTTGGATTTTATCACAAAAAAGGCTTAATAATAGTAGCTAAAGTATCCCTCATTTACGCAGCAATTATGGCTATTGGCTTTGGAATTATTCCATTTATTGTTTACCTAAAATAGCTTACATCTATGAAGTTAGATTCAAAAATACCAGAAGGGAAATTAGAAGATAAGTGGAGAAATTATCAAGTAAAATCCCAACTTATAAACCCAGCAAATAAAAAGAAACTCAATGTAATTGTAGTAGGCTCGGGGCTCTCGGGAGCAGGAGCTGCCGCTACACTTGCCGAGTTGGGTTATGATGTGCAATGTTTCTGTTATCAAGATTCTGCACGTAGAGCACATTCGGTGGCAGCTCAAGGTGGTATAAATGCAGCCAAAAATTATCAGCACGATGGCGATAGTGTATGGCGAATGTTCTACGACACATTAAAAGGAGGCGATTTTAGATCTAGAGAAGCCAATGTGTATCGATTAGCCGAATTATCTGCACCTCTTATTGATCATTACGTGCAGCAAGGCGTTCCTTTTGCAAGAGAATACGGCGGTGTATTGGTAAACAGAAGTTTTGGTGGTGTGCAAGTACAACGAACTTTTTATGCCAGAGGGCAAACAGGTCAGCAATTATTAATGGCTGCTTATTCACAACTTTATAAAATGATTCGCGCCAAAAAGGTAAAAATGTTTCCTCGTAGTGAGATGATGGATTTGGTGGTGATTGATGGAAAAGCGAAAGGTATTATTGTACGTGATTTAGTTACAGGAGCGCTTAAAAGATATGCCGCCGACGCCGTAGTCCTAGCTACAGGCGGTTATTCTAGAGTATTCCGATTATCCACATTAGCGATTGGATGTAATGGAAGTGCACTTTGGAAAGCCCATAAACGTGGGGCATATTTTGCAGCTCCTAGCTTTACACAAATTCACCCTACAGCATTGCCACAATCTAGTGAAGCACAATCTAAATTAACTTTGATGTCTGAATCACTTCGAAATGATGGAAGAATTTGGGTACCCAAACAGAAAGAAGACTCACGAAAAGCTAATGATATTCCCGAAGAAGAAAGAGATTATTATTTAGAGCGTAGGTATCCTAGTTTTGGAAACTTAGCGCCAAGAGATATTGCTTCGAGAGCGGCAAAAGAGCGTATTGATGCAGGTTACGGAGTAGGAAGGCTTAAAAATGCTGTATATCTTGATTTTAAACACGCCATTGAAAATTTTGGATTAAAAACCATTAAAGATCGCTACGGTAATCTTTTTACAATGTATAAAAAAATAACGGGGATTGATGCCTATAAAGAACCGATGCAAATCTCGCCAGCGGCACATTTTTCTATGGGTGGTTTATGGGTAGATTATGAGTTGATGACTACTATTCCTGGACTTTATGCTATTGGGGAATGTAATTTTTCAGACCATGGTGCTAATAGGTTAGGCGCAAACTCATTGCTTCAAGCTAGTATTGATGGGTATTTCGTGCTACCTAATACTATAAATAATTACTTAGCTAGTGTTTTAAAAGAGGAACACCCTAATACCAATCATCCCGAATTTGCTAAAGTTGAAAACGAAGTGAGAAAGCACATTGAGAATATTATGAATGTGAATGGTACAAAAACGGTAGATCATTTCCATAGGGAGTTGGGAAAAATAATGTGGAATGAGTGTGCAATGAGTCGCAATAAAGTGGGGTTAGAAGATGCAATTAATAAAATTGAAAAGTTGAAAGATGAATTCTGGAGTGAAGTAAAAATTACAGGCACAAGCAATGATATGAACACAGAACTTGAAAAAGCGTATCGTTTAGCAGATTTTATAGAATTGGGAATTTTAATGTGTACCGATGCTTTACAGCGAGAAGAATCTTGCGGTGCCCATTTTAGGGAAGAATACCAAACCGAAGATGGAGAAGCAGTGAGAATTGACGATAAGTACATGTATGTCTCTGCTTGGGGTTATAATGAAGGTAATTTCAAAATGCATAAAGAAACTTTAGAATTTGAAAATGTAAAACCTACAGTTCGCAGTTATAAATAAAGAGATTATGAAAGTAACATTTAAAATATGGAAGCAGGATAAGCCTGAAACGAAAGGGGCTTTAAAAACGTATGAAGTAAGCGGTTTAACTGAAGACATGTCTTTTTTGGAAGCCTTAGACCATCTTAATGAGCAACTTGTATTAAAAGACGAAGCTGTAATTGCTTATGAATACGATTGTAGAGAAGGTATATGCGGCCAATGTGGTGTATTTATAAATGGACGAGCACACGGGCCACATGATAACATGACCACATGCCAGTTACACATGCGTAGTTTTAAAGATGGGGATACAATTGTAGTAGAACCCTGGAGAGCTGCATCTTTTCCAATTATTAAAGATTTAATTGTAGACCGCTCTTCTTTTGATCGTATTATAGAACAAGGGGCTTACATCACCGCTAAAACAGGTACAGCACCAGAGGCGAATGCCATTTTGATTCCTAAAGAAATTTCAGATCAAGCAATGGATGCTGCTGCTTGTATAGGTTGTGGGGCTTGTGTGGCAACATGTAAGAACTCATCGGCGGCATTATTTACATCGGCAAAAATGAATCACCTAAATAAATTACCACAAGGAAAAGCTGAAGAACACCAACGGGTAAAAGAGATGACTTATCAAATGAAAGAAGAAGGTTTTGGTAGCTGCACATTCACAGGAGCTTGTGAGGTAGAATGCCCAGAAGGCATTTCTATTACTAATATTGCTGAAATGAATGCAAGGAATTTTAAGGCAAAATTATTTGGATAACATTAACCTTTTAAAAATGAAAAATAGTGAATTTATACTTTTAGTATTTTTTTTAATTTTAGTAGTTAGCGCTCAAGCGCAAACCCCTGAGCAAAAAGAGAGTAATAATAAAACGAGTTGGATTGAAGGCATAACTTCTGTTTTAACGCCATATGGAAGCTTACGTATTGGAGCTGGTTTTGCAGAAGAAGGTGAAATAGGAATTGCTAACAATGCGCCGCGAGCAGGTTTAAAATTAAAGCATGCTTTGAGTAATAAACAAGACGAAAACTTTAATATTATTGGTCGCGTAGAGTTGGGGTTTAATTTAACTTCAAGAGATGACACAGTAGAGTTTTCAGTAGATCCAGGAGCGGGTATTGCGCAAGTTGGAGATGCTGTTTTTACGCGATTAGGATTTGTAGGAGTTACCTATAAAGACTTAGAGTTTACCTTCGGAAAGCAAAATTCAGTATACTATACTTTGGGAGCAAATCAAGTAGATAAATTTCTAGCCTTTGGAGGTGCAGGAATTGGTGTTTGGAACATTGCAGATGGTGGGGTTTCAGGCACGGGTCGTGCAAATGAAGTTTTTATCTTAAAATATAGTAATAGCGGATTTACGATTGGAGCACAAGGACAAGCAAGAAACATTTCAGAAAATAGCGAAAGCATTGACACCTATGGTTTTGCCGCTAATTATAAAATTGAAGGCTTTACCATTGGTGTTGGTTACAATAAGGTGAACGATGGCGTTGAAGATCCAGAACCTAATCAGGCAAAAGAGAACGATGAAGCTTTTGTGACTTCTGCTTCTTTTGAAAAAGAACGATTTACCATAGCCGCTTCTTATGCAATACTAAAACAACATCAACGATTAGGAGGTGTTTTTTATGATGCTTCGGGGATTGAATTTTATACCAGATATAAATTCTCCAATAATGAAAGATGGCACGCAGCTGTGGGCTTTAATTATTTAAAACCTGATGATGACGAAGATTTAGGTGATTTTGATAACAAGTTTGGCATAGTAGAAGTGGGCTATAACTTCAAGAAGTCCAGTCATATTTTTACATCTGCGAAAATTGACCAAAGTGAAAATACTACTGGAGATAAGAGGAATCAAAGTGTATTTGGAATGGGTATAAGATTTGGATTTTAACATATAAAACTTATGAAATTAACCTCTTTAGAACAAGCGGTGTCTATTGTATCTTCAGGAGATCGAATATTTCTACAAGGCGCTGCAATGACTCCAAATTTACTTATAGATACATTATGTAATCGTTATAAAGAATTAGAAAAGGTTGAGTTCATTTCTATCCACACAGATGGCGAGGCTAAATATTTAGAAGAACCATATAGTCGTTCTTTTTCCCTTTCCAGTTGTTTTGTAGGCAGTAATGTACGTAAAGGAGTAAATTCAAGTAGTGGTGATTATATTCCTATTTTTTTAAGTGAAATACATTGGTTATTTAGAAAGAAAACTTTTCCCTTGGATGTCGCTTTTATTCAAGTTTCTCCTCCAGACAAACATGGTTATTGTTCTCTAGGAGTCTCTGTAGATATTACTTTACCTGCAATAGAAACAGCATCAAAAGTAATAGCGTTAGTAAATCCGCAAGTACCTAGAACGCATGGTGATGGAATTATTCATGAAAGTAATATTGATGTTGCAGTAGAAATAGATACTCCCATTCATGTAGCATATACTTCTGAACCTTCAGAGACTGAAGCTCAAATAGGTAAGCACGTTGCTGGACTTATTGAGGATGGCGCTACTTTACAAATGGGCATAGGTAATATTCCTAATGCTGTATTACATAATTTAGCCAATCATAAAGGATTAGGGATACATACCGAAATGTTTTCTGATGGAGTGCTACCACTTATTGAAAAAGGGGTGATTACTGGTGAAAATAAAAAAGTAAAACCAGGAAAAGTGTTAACTACATTTGCTGTAGGATCTCAAAAATTATATGATTTTATTGATGACAATCCGTTAGTACATTTTAAGGAAGCTGCCTATACTAATGAGACTTCTATTATAAAACTCAATCCTAAAATGACAGCAATTAATAGTGCTATTGAGATTGATTTAACTGGGCAAATATGTGCAGATACTATAGGGGCATATCAATACTCTGGTGTGGGAGGACAAATGGACTTTATAAGAGGGGCATCACTTTCTAAGGGTGGAAAACCAATTATCGCTTTACCCTCGAGAACAAAAAAAGGAATTTCTAAAATTGTGCCCCAATTAAAAAATGGTGCTGGTGTTACAACGACTCGTGCTCATGCTCATTATATCGCTACAGAATTTGGTGTAGTAGACTTATTTGGTAAGACATTAAAACAGCGAGCAAAAGCACTTATTAATATTGCACATCCTGACGATAAAGAATCACTAAATAAGGAATTATACAATCGATTTAAAAATTTTTAAAAAATGAAGTATATTTTAGTTATACTACTATTGTTTTTGTTCCATTTTGAAGTAATGTCTCAAGAGGATAAAGAAAATACTTTAAAAAATCGTTTCAAGTTCTTCGAAGTAAAATCTCATGGAGGTGCTTTTCTAAAGTCTGATGACCCTTTAGGTAATAGTGTAATCTTAGAGAATGGATATGGTGGAGTAACTATTAAATTAGGATGGCAACCTACTAATTCTAAGAGTTGGTCTAGTAGTTACAGTTATCCCTCTTATGGTATTGGTTTGTATACTGGTTTTTTGAGCGATGCCGAAGTATTTGGAAACCCAAATGCACTGTATGGTTTTATTAACTTTCCTATTTCCCATCCTGAAAAAAAGAATGTGTTTAGTGTTGAAACGTCGTTAGGGCTTACCTATAATCTAAACCCTTTTGATTCTGAAACGAACCCTATTAATAATGCCATTGGTGCTCGTGCTGCTGTATATTTCAATATTGATTTCGGTTTTGCCTATAAGTTTACTAGAGAGCTTGACATATTGTATGGTTTCGATTTTACTCATTTTAGTAATGGTTCTACCTATCAACCCAATAAAGGTCTTAATTTATATGGTCTTAATTTAGGGCTGCGCTATCATTACAACGCTGCACAATTTGACGTAGATAAAGATCCTTATACAGATAACTTATTGCCAGCACGGTTTAAAAGACCTCTTAGAGCCGAACGAAATAAAACACGCGAAAGTGCGATAAGCATCTATACTGCTGGAGGATTCTCTCAAAGAAGAGAAGATGCAGGAACAGAAACATTATATGGTACTTTTTCGAGCGTATTAGATTACGAATATCAGTTTAACGAAATGCATGCGATAAATGCAGGGGTTGATTTGTTTTTTGATAACCGACTCAGGAGTTTAGATAGTTCTGAAAGGGTTATAGCAGGAATCCATGCAGGATATGATTTTAACTTTTGGCGTTTTGCCATAAAATTTCAATTGGGGACTTATTTAACAGATAACAGAGGTAAGGGAGCATATTTTATGCGACCTGCTCTAAGGTATCAAATTTCAAAAATTGTCTTTGCTCAAGTTGGACTTAAAACATTAGCAGGAGGCGCTGCAGATTACATTGAATATGGTATTGGAATTAAAGCTTTTAAATGGTAACAACTAATTTACCCATTTATAAATATATACTGTTTGCCTATACCGAGTTTTATTTGGACCATTAAATAGGCCTATAAAATGAAGAAGTAAACTAAAAAAAGGCGATGGATTTTTTCGATATTCTTGATATACTAGGTACGATTGCTTTTGCCATTTCGGGCGCATTAGCGGCCATAAAAAGAGAAATGGATCTCTTTGGCATCTTTATAGTGGCATTTGTTACGGCTTTAGGTGGCGGTATTTTAAGAGATGTCTTTATAGGAAATACCCCGGTTTGGTGGATGGGACATTTCTATGTGGTACATTTTATAAGTATCTCTGTTATTTTGGCCATACTATTAAGAAATAGGATCTATTTTTTAACGAAATCTCTTTTTATATTCGATACCGTAGGTCTTGCAATATTTACAATTAGTGGTGTACAAATTGGAGTTTCTGCAGATCTGGACCCAGCAGTAAGTGTGGTACTTGGAATTATGACAGGATGTTTTGGAGGTGTAATACGCGATATTTTGTGTAACGAGATTCCAATAATTTTTAGAAAAGAAATTTATGCGCTCGCATCGCTCGCTGGTGCTGTATGTTTTATCATTCTATACTCCTTTAATTTCGATAAAAACATATCATATATAAGTACAATTGTTCTAGTGGCATTAATACGAGTT
>CALDCO010000201.1 GCA_937937185.1 uncultured Flavobacteriaceae bacterium | reverse complement strand
CCCCTTAATCATACTAAGTCCCTTGTGTTTTTATTAATTTATGATTTATACAGGGTTATTTTTAATTTTTATTCAAAGAAAAGTAATTGTTTACTATTAGTACCGCGAAAATGTCTGGGTTAAGTATCATTGAAATCCACTCTAAATTGGTGATCTGTTCTCATCAGCGCTTGAACAAATAACAGGCATTATTTTAAAGTGCTTAAATAATGTGAGTTCTACCTAAGGATTTAGAATGAAAAAGCCGTCAAATTGAGTAATTTTTCAAAGTGAAACGAAGAAAAATGGTATCGAAATTTGGCTTTTGATTGAAAATTTATTGGTCTTCGATACAATTTTCTACCGAAAATCACTCTGACTGACGTAAATTTTATCATAGAAATCACGTTAAATTATAATTACTTAAAAAGACTTTTACCACTTTTTTACAAACTATATATTACTCTAAACGTTACAAAGCGAGGCTGTATAAAATACGTTCTTGCACTAACTGAAAATGCTCCAGTATTTGTATTATTTTGAGATTGGGTATCCAATAAATTGGTCGCTTTTAATTCATATTCAAATTTACTGTCTTTATTTTTTCTGTACGCTAAAGACGCATTCCAAAACTCAAAACTATTAATAGATGCTGTTTCATTTCTGAAATCATTAAAGGTATAATCGGTTTTAAAGGTAAAGGATTTTAAAATTAAAGCATCTATATCTATGGAAGGGGAATGCGTAAAAAACTGAGATCGAGTAGCGCCTTGATCGTTATCTTGTATTACGTAACGGTATCCCAATTGTAGGTTTGGCGCTTTTTTAAAGTTGGTTCTTAATTGGGCTCTGTAGGTTTGCGTATAATTTTCATTAACAGATCGCCTATTATTAATTAACTGATTAAATTTTGCATAGGTAAAATTCCCATTTAAGGTAGCTCTCAACTTTCCAAAAGTTCTTTGAAAACGACCACTAGCATTAAAACTCTCATCGGAAAAATTAGAATTAAATGGCCTTCCAATTCTAATAACACTGCCAGATTCAAACTGGGAAGCGTTTCTAATTTGGTCCGTGTTTTTGGTATAAGATAAATTCCCAAAAACATTGGTATAATTAAACAGGTTAAAACTAAAATAAGACAAATTTACATTATGCGATAGGGCATTTTCTAATTCTGGATTTCCCGAAAATAATGAATTATAATTATTTAACACCAACCCTTTTGCCAACTGAGTCACATCAGTGAATTGCGTTAGCATCCTGTAATTAAGTATTATTTGTTCGCTTTTCTTTAATTGCATGCGCATGTTAAAATCTGGCAGTACCCTAAAGAAATTGTCCTTGTAATCTGTATTAAACTGAGTATTTTTTGTAGCATAAGCATGTGCAGAAAACCCTGGCGTAAAAGTAAAAATACCTGTTTTTAAACGGTAATGAACCCCTAAATAGGCATCATTAAATCGGTAATTTGTATTGTTTTCATCCAAGCTGTTATTAATACTGGGAGTGGGGTTAAATGGTGAGTCATTATCTAAATTCTGAAAAATAGTAGTATCGAAATTTTGCTTACTGTAAATAGCTCCTAAAGTAAAATTTAAATCACTTTTTTTATTTAATATGTTCCAATAATCAATTTTCGCATCTAATTGATTGGATTTGACTCTTTTCTCTTGGGCAATATCAAAATTAAGCTGAGCATTGTCTAAGCCTAATGCAGCAGCCGTTCCTTGGTAATTGGCTTTATCTTCTAAAACCGCATTATAAAACGGATCTTCATCTTGTAGCAAATGCTGAGCTTCAACTGCAAAAATATGGTTCTCATTGAGGGTGTAATAATAATCAAAATCTTGATTTATACTATAAGGTTGGGTGTCTTCTATTTCACCTATACCACCAACGACAGACGAAAAAACATTTTGTCTTTGCGATTCTTTAGACAATTTACCAATTAAAGCATAATCCAATTGATTACTAACGTTGGGTTGATACTTCGCTTTAAGTTTTAACATTCCCAAATCACTACTTTGTTTGGTATTACTTTGAGTGGTCTCGTCTGGGATATCTAGTTCTTCATTGGTATAAATAATAGCGTTATTCTCTTGTAATAGCACTCTGCTATTCGTGAAAATTAAAAATCCACCAATATCTAAAGTCTTTTTTGGCGAATAACTAAAATTTGCGGCACCAAATTTTGTGTTAATATCTTTTGCTCTATTATTTTGAAGGTTTAAAAAGCCCAAGCCATTATTTCCCAAATTAATATTTGTTCCACTTTTTTGACTAGGATTTCTAAAACCCCCAGAGAAATTAAAATAATCGCGACGAGTAAATGCCGATTCTCCTATATTATTTAAATCTCCAATAACATTTATACTGTATTCAGGGCTGTAATAAAACAATTTAGGCTGAACAAGATACAAGTCATTCTCAGAATATGCAGCGCTCCCTGCGGTAATTGTTCCAAACCAAAAATTCTTTTTCCCTTCTTTTAGTTTAATGTTAATTGCAATGTTATCTTGATTGTTTGTGACGCCACTTAACTGACCAACATTAGAGTGATTTTTCAAAACCTGTACTTTATCAACTGCATTGGCTGGGATATTTTTGGTAGCCAATTTAGAATCGCCATCAAAAAAATCTTTGCCTTCTACCATTACCTTAGAAACCGTTTTCCCCTCAACTTCTATCTCCCCTTCTTCGTTAACCTCTACTCCTGGTAATTTTTTTAAAACATCTTCTAACTTTCGCTCTGTTCCAGTTTTAAAAGAGTCGGCATTATAAACAATAGTATCTCCTTTAATGGTCACAGGCATTTCATAAGTTATTTCTACTTCATCTAAGGCATTATCGTTTATTAAAGTGAAATTTTTAGTGATATTTTCAGTTTTAGTGCTAACCACTTCCTCAGCGGTAACCATACCTATATAACTTACTTGTAATGTATAACTTGAATTTTTATTGAGCGATAATTTGTATTGTCCTTGCGCATTAGTAATCCCATAAGAATCTAAAGCTTTTGTTTCTTGATTAATGGCCACGACATTAGCTAACTCTAGGGGAGCGCCTATACTATCCTTAACAACCCCCTCTAACTTAATTTGAGCATGGCACACACCACTTGCTATTAAAAGCAGCAATAGGATTGTTTTTTTCATCTATTTAGTGATATTTACAAGCAATTGGGTAAGCATTAGAATCTACGACCACCACCACGATTTCTACCGCCATACATTTCTCGCATTTCTTCCATTTTCTTCTTCACAGTGTCTGCATACTCTTCTCTAGTAACTTCTTTTCCTTTTGATGGTTTTTTAATAGCTTCTTTCTCTTCAGGATTCATTATTATTTTAGAACATAATATGGTTGTTGTACCAGAACTCACCTCTAAAATTAACCCTGGTAATCCCCAAAATTCTCCTGGACCGTTACTAACAGGTATTTGCATAGTGTACCATGCAGTAACCTCTATTTCTTTAGGGGTTTCTATGTCATCCATAGGATTCTTTTTTATAGCAACCGTAGAATCATTCTTCTTTACTTCTCCTTTTTCACTTTCTTCATTTTTGGCTCTATTTCTTCTTCGCATATTAGTCCAATCCATTTTGTTCACTTTTTTCATTGCAGTGGCTTTCATACACATATACTTTCCAATTTGCTTAGTTTCACCAGAAATTTTCCACTCCAATTTTTCTAGCTCATCCGTTATTAAAAACTGTTTTCCAAAAAACTCTTGGTCTTGTAAAAACGCCCCGTCTTTAATATTTTTATACTGAGTTCCGGGAGTAAAACTACTCATCATCCCTCCAAAACGACCTCCTCCTGCTGTTGGAGATTCTAACTTTTCTTCTTCTTTATAGGAGGATTCTATTTTATTGAACGTTAAAATATAGGTTTTTTCAAGTCTATTTTTTATGCGGTCCATAATCATTTTTTTTCGTTCAGGACTCATTTTTTGACCACCCCAATCGTCCATATTTATGGTAGTTTTGGACTGATAAATTGCTTTTCCTTGAAAGTCTTTTTGAGAAAAAGCACTAAGACTTAACATAAAAAAAAGACTTAAAATAGCTGTTTTAATCGAGAGATTATTCATTGTATACGTTTTAATACCTTAAAAATATAATTATTATTAACCTTAAGACTATTTAAAACTCTTTTCGTTGCGGCTTTTGTGTTAAAGTATTCATAAATTTCACTTCTAATTTAAACTTAGCTAGCTTTTCAAGCTAAAAAGAGGCTTTTAATCTTCTGCTATTTCAATTAGTGCCATTCTTTTCTTGTGGTTTTCTATGTTTTCTGGGTGTACTCCCATTCCCAGAACCTTAATTGGATTCTTTAACTTCAACAATAAAAATTCGTCTTTAATAGCTTCTGCTCGTTTTAAAGACAACATCTTGTTATAATCATCATTTCCTTCGTTATCGGTATAGGCTGTAATTTTTATTTTAAAATTGGGGTGTTCATTTAAATACTTAAAGAGATTAGCAATTGTTTTCTTATTATTTATACTTAAGGCATAGCTATTGTGCTCAAAATAAAATCGTTCAGTATTGGGTAGTTTAGAAATAATCTCGGGTTCTATTTTAAATGTTAGATTTTCACGATCTCGAATGGGGTGGGCTATTGAGGATACACTTACCTCATCAATTAAACAAACGGCAACTGGTGTTTTTTTTCGCCATTTTTTGGTTTTAAAGGTATTAGTAAGATCATTATCAAAATAATTAAGCACGACGTATTTCTCATCGC
>CALDCO010000200.1 GCA_937937185.1 uncultured Flavobacteriaceae bacterium | reverse complement strand
CCAATAGTAGAGTATATGACGTTCAACTTTTCTTTGGTTGGCATAGATCAAATAATAAATAATGCTGCTAAAATTAGACAAATGTCTGGGGGGCAATTAAATTGCCCTATAGTGTTTAGAGGGCCAACAGGGTCTGCAGGGCAACTAGGAGCTACGCATTCTCAGGCGTTTGAAAATTGGTTTGCCAATACGCCTGGCTTAAAAGTGGTGGTGCCATCTAATCCTTATGATGCTAAAGGTTTATTAAAAAGTGCCATTAGAGATGACGATCCTGTTATCTTTATGGAAAGCGAACAAATGTATGGCGATAAAGGGGAAGTGCCAGAAGGAGAATACACCATCCCATTAGGAATAGCAGAAATTAAAAGGGAAGGGAAAGACGTCACGATTGTGTCGTTTGGAAAGATTATTAAAGAAGCCTATAAGGCGGCAGATGCACTTGAAAAAGAAGGGATTTCTTGTGAAATCATTGATTTAAGAACTGTACGCCCTCTAGATAAAGAAGCGGTATTAAATTCGGTTAAAAAAACCAATCGCCTAGTGGTTTTAGAAGAGGCATGGCCTTTTGGAAATGTATCAACCGAATTAAGCTACATCGTGCAATCTGAAGCTTTTGATTATTTAGACGCACCCATAGTAAAAATAAATACCGCAGATACACCAGCTCCTTACTCGCCTGTTTTACTAGAAGAATGGTTGCCAAACCATACCGATGTGATAAAAGCAGTAAAAAAAGTGATGTACAAATAAAATTGTATAAAATTCGTTATATAAACTTCATTAGCTATATTGTTAATGAAGTTTTTTTTTAAATATGGATAAAAAATTACTCTTTATACTTTTTCTTTTTGGAAGTTTATCGGTTCTAGCGCAAACTAAGGTTAGCGGTAAGATTTATGATGAAAGTAATTTGCCAATTCCGTATGCAAATGTTGTTTTTAAAGGGACTTCCATTGGTACAATTAGCGATGAGAATGGCACCTTTTATTTAGAAGATAATGAGAATCATAACACGATTGTTGCGTCGTTTATTAGTTATGAAACCAAAGAAATTAAATTAGAGAAAAGAAGTAATTACAATTTAAAAATTGTTTTAAAGGAAGAAATAGCCGCTTTAGATGAAGTCGTTATTGTGTCTGGCAAGCAATCTAAAAAAAATAATCCCGCCGTCGATATTTTACGAAAAATATGGGCTAATAAACGAACGAATGGACTAAAAAAATACAAGCAGTACCAATACGATAGGTACGAAAAAGTGGAATTCGATCTTAATACTATAGATAGTAATACAATTAAAAGTAGGCTGTTTAAAGGCATGGAATTTGTTTTTGAACAAGTCGATACCTCTAGCGTTACCGGAAAAACGTATTTGCCCATGTTTATTAACGAATCGTCTAGCGAAGTGTATGGCGATAATGAAACAAAGGAAACAAGAGAAATTTTAAAAGGAAATAAAAATTCTGGATTTAGCAACAATCAAATTATTATCGATTTTATAGACGACCTCTATAGTGAATACGATATTTATGATAATTATTTAAAATTTTTCGATAAAAGTTTTACCAGTCCCATTTCCAGAACAGGCATCAATACCTATAACTATGTGCTCTCAGATAGTGCCTATATAGACAATAAATGGTGTTATAATATTATTTACTATCCGCGGCGAAAAAATGAACTCACCTTTAAAGGCGATTTTTGGGTGGCAGATACCACTTTTGCGATTAAAGATATAAACATGCAGGCGTCGAAAAGCGCGAATATAAATTGGGTAAAAGAAATTTATATAGAACAAGAATTTGAAGTGCTTAATGATTCTGTGTTTTTAATTAAGCGCGATTATTTTATGTCAGATTTTGCCATTAATAAAAAAGAAAAATCTAAAGGCATATACGGGAAAAGAACCACCTTGTATGATAACTATGTTTTTGATGAAAAGAAACCGTCTAAGTTTTACAAGGAAAAAGTGTATAGTTTTGATGAAGATTTATACAACCAGAGCGACGAATTTTGGGAAGAAAACCGAATGGAGTCTTTAAACAAGGACGAAAAAGGAGTATATATCATGCTAGATTCCTTAAAGCAAAATAAGAAATTTAAAAGCCTTTATAATGTAGGAAGCATACTCGCTTCGGGTTATATCGAATTTGATGCCCTTAATTTAGATTATGGTCCTATTTTTTCGACCTTTGGTTTTAATGCTGTAGAAGGATTGCGACTACGTGGCGGCGGGCGTACTTATTTTGGTCAAAATGATTTATGGCGTTTAGAAGGTTTTTTAGCTTATGGTTTTAAAGACGATAAGTTTAAATATGGCATTTCTGGGAAATGGTTAATCGATAAGAAAAGCCGTTTTACTATTTCTGGTGGGAATCGTAGAGATGTAGAACAAATAGGGGCAAGTTTAACGACTTCGACGGATGTATTAGGGCGTAGCTTAGCGTCTTCGGCAATTGTTGGTACTGGAGTCAACGATAAATTAACGAATGTTAATATTACCACCTTGGCCATTCAAGCCGAACCCTTAAGGAATTTGGTAACGCGTTTAAGTGGCGCTTATAGAACATTAGAATCGGCATCACCAACATTTAGTTTAGATTATTTTACAGATGCAACACGAACAACGACCAAATCTGACGTGAAGCAATTTGAAACTTCATTTTCATTGTCCTATTTCCCGAGGCGCGAAATGACGGGCTATGGGGTAGAGCGGCGTACAAAAAACGACGATTTTGCGCGTTTATTTGGCCAAATAACCAGTGGCGATAGAGACTTATTCGATAGTGATTTTACGTACACCAAGTTACAATTTTCGTATTTACAACCTTGGTCTATTGGTGGTTTTGGTCGCTTGTATTCTACCATTGAAGTGGGTAAAACATTTGGTCAAGTGCCTTTAGGCTTATTAAGTGTGGTGCCCGGAAATCAGAGCTTTTTTACCATTTATAACTCGTTTTCTCAACTCGATTTTTACGAGTTTGTAACCGATGAGTATGCCACTTTACATTTACAGCATAATTTTAATGGACGCTTATTTTCTAGAATTCCGCTAATAAAGAAATACAATTTAAGAGCCATAGTCGCTTTTCGTGGTGTTGTGGGTAATGTGTCTCAAGAGAATATCGATTTAAATGCTTCAGGATTAGTCTATAATGTGCCTAACAAAGAAGCCTACTACGAATACAGTTTTGGCATTGGAAACATTTTTAAAATATTTAGGATCGATTTTAATTTTAGAGGCAATTATTTAGAAAACCCAGAGGCCAGAAAGTTTGG
>CALDCO010000199.1 GCA_937937185.1 uncultured Flavobacteriaceae bacterium | reverse complement strand
AAATATTATGTAATAATACAATATTAGGAAGGCGTTTTAATTTACACGCCAATGGTAATAGCAAGCCTAAGGCCGCAGCGATTTTTTTATCACCAAATTTCATAAACTGCAAATTAAACAACACTGCATCTGGTTTGGTTTTATTTATGGCTTTTGTAACGGTGAAGAGGTTGAAGTAGCTATTAAAGCTCCAACATGATTTAATCGTAATTTTACACCCTTTTTCTTTAAAAGAAATCTCTTTTTCACCTTTAGTGGTATCGGTTAATAAAATGAGTTCTGTAACGTTTTGGTGTTGTCTAAAATGTTTTACTAAGTGGTAGGCATATTCGTTTAAAGTGACTTTACTTGGCGGATACGCCGTTACAATGGCAAGTTTCATGTGTTCGTTGTTTTGGGGTTGCTTACAAATTTGCTGAAAATAGGCTTAAAAAAGAGCTGTTTTTAGTTGGAATGCGGTTTGGTGTCGGTGAGTGGTTTAAGATGGGCGATAGGTTTATTTATATTCATTTTTTGGCTGGATCAAAAACAGCTGTAAAATGCTAATTTTTTTATGGTCTACCGAAAGTTTAACCGAATAGTTCTCGACTTTAGCCTGTCTTGAGGCAGTGAGTTTCTGAAATTCAGGCATTGAACGTAAAATTTAGTCAAATTTTCGTCAGCCTAGCCTTTTTTGTTTATTAAACACCTTTAGTAAATGAAACAAACTTGGTCATGCTGATGTCTATCAGTATTACATCATATCGAAAACGAGTGAGATCCTGAAATATCATGAAGCTTCGGGACAGGATGATGCTAAAAAACACGGCGTTTTTCTCTAAAAAGTTTAAATCACTTCAATGAAAAAAAGAAAAGAAATTAGTCGTCTAATCAATTCTCCAAATTATCTAAAAAGAAAAAGACCAATTGTACAATAAGCAATAAGACCATCGCTACAATTTGCATGCTTACGACTTGTGCTAAACTATTATGAAAACAAATGACCAAGCCCATTTGAAGCAATCCGAAAACGCCAGAGATAATAACTGGTACATATTTATCTAGAGACAAGTAATAATACGCAAAAATATTAGAGATGGCGAATAAGCCTGTTGCTAATGCATATTGCCACAATAATCCAGCCATAGTAATATAACCGTCTCCAAATAATAGCGTAATTATAGTTTTAGGAAAAATAAAACAGCCCAATATAATTATAAAGGCCACCGCAGAAACATAACCCACATATTTAAATAATATAGGCGCGGTTGCTTTTCCTTCTTTTTTTAATTGTACAACTGTTGGTAACAATAACATAACAAACAACCAAGCAATAAAGTAAACCACACGGCCAATAAGGGCTAATGATGCATATAGCCCCGCATCGTAGGCTTCAAAATAATGCTTTACTAATAAGATATCGCTATTATTTATAATGATTTGTGTAAGCTCATAAAAAGCGGTAATAATAAAGAAGTGTTTTATATGCTTTTTGGTATTGGCATTTAAAATGTTTGCTTTTTTTAATGACTGGATATTAAATTTAAAAGGAATTAAACCAAAGCCTAAAGACACAAATATTCCTACAGCAATAACTATTGAAGAAGGGATATTGAATGCTAGAAGTAAAACCAAGGTCACTAATAAACGGCTTAACATTTCGGCTTGATAAGTAATAGATAGGGATTTGAATTGTTTTTTACCCTGATAAACGCCTCTATTCACGCTCATTAAAAAATAAAGCGGAACACCACTACCAAAAATAGTAAATAGGGTGGGTGATGAGGTATTAAAAAGCTTTTGAAGTTGGCTCGCAAAGGCGATAATAACCACCCCTAAAGCAAGCCCCACAAGCAGTGCATTTTTGTAAATTTTTGAAATGAAGCTTGAAAAGATCGTGCCATTAAAAACGACTGAAAATTTTGCGGTTACTAATTGAAACGTCATCGCCATAAAAGATAAAACAAGTAAAAAGGTAACTAAAACAGCAGCTTCTGCAAATTGCTCCGGACCTAAAAGGCGTCCTAATATAAGGTTGTAAAAATAGTTTCCTGCATTCACCGCCAGAACGCTTAACATAAAGAGTTGTTCAGGGCTAAGGCTTCGCTTTAATAAATTCGTTTTAGTAATCATTTTTAAAAATAGAGTTAAGGCCTGCCTTGGCGATGATCTTTTTTATCGATTGGTTCTCTTTTCCTAAAACAAAAAGCGTTTTGCTTCTTTTCTTTGCCTTATTCGAAATAAACTCAAGCACATTTAATGCCGATTGGTCTATTTTATTTACCGATTTTAAACAAATTACGATCTCATAATAGGTGTCTAAAAGTGTATTAAAATAATCTTTAGCGGTGTTTGTGTTTTCTTGGGTTAAGTTCCCATGAATTTCAAAAGTGCCTTTGTTATTAATAATTTGAAAGTCCATAGTTTGGGGATTAGGGATTAGGTATAGGGGATTTGGGCGTTTAATTAAGCAGCACTTGGTGAATTAAAATCGGTGTAAAGTTCTTTACAACCGTAACCCACTATTGAAAAGGTTTTCTTATTATTTAGCGCATTTAAAAACAATGTTTTTAAGGCGGTGACACCATTTGCATCTATGGCTTCTACTTTATCAATATCTACTGTAACTTCTTTAACCGCATTCATCGTATGTTCTAAATGCGTAATTAAAGATGGAGCGGTTGAAGCATTAAGATTGCCTTGTAAGTAAAAAGTACCGTTGTGTTCTAAAATTTGTAAAGCCATAATATTGGGGTTTTAATTAAAATTATTTCGTTTGTTCTGTTACAAAGATCATGCAATCTGTCGGTAATTTTCTTTCCATTTCGATGGATGGTCGTTTACTGTAGACGAATGATTAAATGCTACTGATCAACTTGTGTTTCATTTGATTAACTTAGACTAAACAAATCGATAACACATGAAACTTAACCTAAAACACCTCATTATTATACTATTATTTGCCCATTTAGCATGTGCTCAAAACATGCAAGAGGGTTTTACTTACCTAGAAATGGGTAAGTATAATGAAGCGGAAGCTTTTTTTGAAAAGCTTTTAAAAGAGAACCCCAATAATAAAACGGCGCGCTTATGTTATGGGAGAGCGGTGGGTTTAAAAGGCCATTCAGAAAAGGCTAAAACACTTTTTACAAGCTTATTAAACGATTACCCTAACGATTTTGAAGTAAAACTAAATTATGGCGAGGCGTTATTATGGAATAAAAATTTTGCTAAAGCAAGATCCTATTTTGAAACTCTAGTGACTCAAAACCCTAAAAGCTTCCCAGCACTTTTAGGCTATGCCAATACACTTTCCAATATAAAAGACTATGAGGAGGCGCTAAGTTACATCAATAAAGCTTTGGTGGTTTCTCCAGGAAACCCAAATGCCTTAAACTCTAAAAAATACATTTACTTAGGGTATGCTTACCAGAAACAACAGGAGCAAGACTACAAAAAAGCCGAAATGCTTTTAAAAGAAAGCCTAGTGCTTTTTAATAATGATAAAGACATATTAATCAATTTAGCAAACCTCTATCTCATTATTAATGCATTAGAAAAAGCAGAAGCAACTTATACGCTTTTAGGCGAGAATATAGAGCATAAAGGGTATGCTTTAAACGGTTTGGCATTAGTGGCGCATTTAAATGGAAAAGAAAAACAAGCACTCGCGACTAGCCAACAGGCATTTAATGGTCTAAGCACAACTAAAGACCAAATACTAATACAACAAACTAAAGAACGTTATATACAAGCCTTAATTTGGAATAAAAAATATAAAAAAGCGGAGGGGTTAATCAAGGAGTTAATCGCTTCTCACCCTAATGAAAATTGGATTTTGGCCTTACGTGCCACATTAAACACCTACAAAGGCGATTTTAAAAAGAGCCTTGCCGATTATAATACCATTTTAAAAAACGACAGCAAGGCTTTCGATGGTAATTTAGGAAAAGCCAATGCACTTATAGCTTCAGGCTTATATAATGAAGCTTATAAAGCTGCCAATACCACGCTTTCTATTTTTAAAAACCAAAAAGATGCGGTTAGTGTTATAAAAATGCTCGATAAACAGTTTACACCTTATGCTGAAACCAAAACAGCATACAGTATAGATAATGGCGATAACGAGGCGGTTACTTTTTTAACAAATATGGTATTCCCTTTGTCTACAAAATTTAAAGTTAATGGAATTTATAGTTACAGGGATTCTAGAAACAGAGTCACTAACAACGAAGCCAAAGCAAATAATTTACTTTTTGGTTTTTCTTATGTATTACATCCTAAACTAGGCCTTAAATCAAACTTAGGTATTACGGACATAAATGCTAAAACGAATAATTACACGCAGTTTTTAACAACTATTGAATGCAACTTAAAACCCTTTAAATTACAAACACTCGATCTGGGATTTAAACGTGAATGGCAAGACTTTAATGCCGACTTATTAAGTAGAGAAATTGTACAAAACACCTGGTACGCCAATTATAATGTGAGCAGTCATTTTAACTTGGGTTGGTACACACAATACCACTTTACTTCCCAAAATGACGATAATGAAAAACACCTCATATTCACTTCTCTATATTATAATGTTTTTAGTAAGCCTTTGTTTAAAGTGGGGTTAAATTACCAGTACATTACTTTTAAAGACCAGCGTCCCAGCATTTATTTTAGCCCAGAACAGTTTAATGTAGTTGAAGTTTTTGCCGAACTTATAAAGAACCAAAACGGAAAATGGTTTTATAACTTAAACGCTGCAACGGGTTTTCAGTATATTGAAAATTTAGAAAAACAAAACACTTACCGATTGCAAGGCAAATTAGGTTACCATTTCTCTAACAGGTTTGTTGCTAACCTTTATGGCTTGCATAGCAATATTGCTTCAACGACAGCCTCAGGATTTACCTACACAGAAATGGGTTTTCGTTTAACATGGCAGCTGTTTAAGAAACCACAATTTAAACCTCCATTTTAAAGGTAATCGAGACTTCTCCTGTTTCTCGGTTAACTTTTACTTTTGGTTTGCCTGCATCATCAATAGCATTACCAGTGCTCATTTTATAAATACCCGTTAAAAACTCCATGCCTTTGGTCATAACGGTTTCCATTTCTTCAAAATGAGTTGCTTTTTTTTCGGTGTTAGATGTTTCTGAAACTACTTGAGGACTGGCTTCATTATTCTGCGAACTAGTTATAGCCTCTAAAGGCGTCTGGGTCTCATTAGGAGCTATTTCAGCGTTATAATTTGTTGTTGAAGTTTCGGTAGAATCAATTTCAAGATGTTGTGTTTCAGTAGTTATATTTTGCAATAGGGAATCTTCTTCAGTTTCAATCTCAATATCGTCATGATCTTCAAAAAAAGACGCTTCATTTATAACCTGTTCTAACTGTTTTATAAATTGGGATTTTCCTTTTTCAGAAAAATCAACTTCATCGATGGTATTCGTCGTATTTAAGACGCCATCAAAAAGGTCTTGTTTAAGGAGTAAGCCAGTGGCTATTTTCATTTCAATACTACTGTGTGATAATAAGTTATAGACAAGCAATTTTTGATTTTTTTGACCAATTCGATCGATCCTTCCAATACGTTGGTTTTTTTTAGCAGGATTCCATGGTAATTCAAAATTTATAATCGTGTCTGCAACTTGGAGGTTTAAACCGGCACCACCAGATTCACTAGAAAGGAAAACAGAGCACTCTGGATTATTTTCAAACTCTGTAATTAATACGCCTCTTTTTTTTACGGGTACTTTTCCTGTGAGTGTGGTAAAAGTAATGCCCTCTTGTTTAAGCAGGTCTCCAATAATTGTTAACATCGTTACCCATTCCGAAAAAATAATTACTTTTCGTTTGGTGTTTAGGAGGTCTAATTTGTCGATTAAAATATGCCTAAGTTCTACTAATTTTGGGGAATGATGTGTCTCTTTATCAATTAAATACGTAGAGTCGCACACCATACGCATATTGGTTAGTAAATGCATTAGTTTTTGCCAATCGAAAGTGGTTTTAAATTTTTTTCTTAATATCACAGCGATGCCTCTAGCAAAACTACTATGAAAACTCATTTGCTCATCAGACAGCGTTGTAAAAATGTCTTTTTGTATTACATTAGGTAATTGCTCAAAAACCTGTTGTTTCTCTCGTCTTATAAGTATTGGCGCTAAGCGTTTTTTTAAATGTTGAAGGTTATAATACCCATTAATTTTATTTTTATACTTACTATCAAAAATGCAATATTGGTATGAAAATTCCCACTGAGGCGTTAAAAATTTTTGATCTAAAAACTGTACAATCGAATACAGGTCGAGAAGTTTATTTTCTAATGGTGTTCCAGTAATTACTAAAGCATGATTTTTATGGATTGCTTTAATGGCATTTGAGGTTTGGGTTTCATAATTTTTAATTTTTTGAGCCTCATCTAATACTACAAAATCATAATTAACTTTATTTATAGTGGGCAAATCTCTTAATACCGTTTCGTAGTTTATGATATGAAAAAAACTAGAATCATTTAAATACAATTTGTTTCTTTCTTTAGGAGCACCTTCAATAACAATAACAGATTCGTTAGTAAATTTCTTTATTTCATTTTTCCATTGATGTTTTACTGAAGCTGGGCATATAACAAGTGTTTTCTTAAAATTGAAATTGTTTTTTTTAAATATAGCCGTAGCAATTGCTTGTAGCGTTTTCCCAAGCCCCATCTCGTCGGCAATAATGATTCCTTTTTTAAATACAGAAAATTCAACCCCTTCTTTTTGATAAGGATAAAGCGTTGCATTTATTAAAGAAAAATCTAATACAGTATTACTTTTAATTTGTTCTAATTCATGAGCTTCAAAATAATCTTCTATTTTTTCTAAGACTTCTTCTCGTATTTTAATACGTTGAAAATCTTTCGATTTATGTATGAAAGAAAAAAATGAAGCTGTTTTTGAATGCTCAATGTAATTTTTGGTCCCAAAATAGGTTTGTATTAACTTTTTTTCTTCATTTTCGAGATCATCAGGAAAAAACCAGGAGATTTTATAATCGTTTAGTGGGTCTGTATAAATCTCAATAAAAGGATAGTGTTTAGATAATTTGTCAACAGTATTTTTATGTTCTTCAACATAATTAAACAAATACATGATGTGCTTGGTCGTTCCTAATTTATTAGTTTTCCAATCTATATTATTAATATAACCGGTTTTATTTTTAAAATCTCGTAGTGTAATTTTATAAGTTTTCCCTTTTTCATTGGTTAATAAATGCTCTCCGTAAAGGTTGTTGGCTAGAGTTACCTTGTAATCGGCCTTTTTTGCCCTATCTAAACGTTCTTCTAACACTCTTTTTCGCATGCCTTCTCTAGTATATTTTATACCCTCGGAAAGTGTTTTTTCTTTAAATTCATTTTCTATAACAAATAAAGAGGTGAGACCACAAGCATTCCATTCTGAAAAACTATTATCAATTTTAGCTAATAGATGTTCTCCATCATTCAATATAATTTGAACCACATGACTGTCATTTTCATTTTCTACTAATAAGGTGATTTTTTCTTTCCCTTGCGAAAGAACCACATGGTCATATTTTTCATAATGTTGTTTAGCCTTATCTATTTCTAATGGTGAAAGTAGTTCGTTTTCTATTATAGAATCGATGGTTTGTTTTACAAATTGTAGCATTTTAATGACCTTTAAAAATTCGGCTTAAAAATAACTAAATTCTTAATATGAAAAAGCGATTAATTAAGTTCTTTAATACGCCAGTTTTGGAGATAAAAAAAAGAGTCGTTCTGTTTAGTTATTGTTTCATCTTACAGTGAACTCAAGATGAGTTCAGTAAATTAAATAGAAAAATGGTATTAATTTTTTAAAGCATTTTCTATCCTTTCTATTCTTTTCTCTAATGTTCTATTTTCTTGTTTTTGTAATTCTATTTGTTCTTGCTGCTTTTCAATGAGTTCCTGTTGTTCTTGCATGGCTTTAACTAAAGGCACCACTAAAAGCGAATAAGAAATGCCATAACTGTCTTTACTTTTATCCTCAGGGGTGTGAACCCCATTAAAATCATAGCCTAGTTCTTTAGCCGCCTTAGCGACATCTTGCGCAAGAAAACCAGTTTCAAGAGATTTGTTGCTAATCACGAGTTCGCCTTGTTCCTTTTTAAACTTACTTAATTGCTCTGCTTTAAAATTATAGGTTACTGGTTTAAGCTTAGAAATAAAGGACAAATCAGGGACATTTTCTTTAATATTATGCTTAAATCTTTTATCAGAAGTTACTGTAAGCGGCACTCTACATCTTAAAGAGGCCGTTGCGGCGCTTCCTAGTTCTATACCATTTACAAGAGTAGAGATCGAATTATTACCAATTGCGGTAGAATTTAAACCACTGGCTGTAGCTCTATAACCTATGGCGGTTGTGCTTGTATTGCTAACCGAAGCTTCTCGTCCATAAGCAATAGCGTTTCCTCCTGAAGCACTACTATCACTACCTATAGCATTGCTACTGCCACCTGAAGCTGATGCCCTTAAACCTATTGAGGTAGAATTAACGCTTGTTGTGGAACTCGTATTTCCAATAGCAATAGAATTAGAATTTGATACCTCGGAAGCATTTCCTAACGCAATACTATTTGCTCCTGAAGCTATCGAAGCTCTTCCATAAGCAATAGCGTTTCCTCCCGAAGCATTACTGTCTATTCCTATAGCGCTACTATTACCTCCCGAAGCCGTTGCTCTCGTACCTATTGAAATCGAGTTTGTACTTGTTGTTGAACTTGTACTTCCAATGGCAATAGAATTAGAGTTTGATGCTTCCGAAGCATTTCCTAAAGCAACACTACTAGCTCCTGAAGCTATCGAAGCTCTTCCATGCGCCATTGAATTTCCTCCAGAGGCACTACTATCTAAACCGATAGAAGTAGCACCTGCTCCAGCAGCATTAGCTCTATTCCCGAAAGCAATAGAATTATTTCCAACACTGGTGGCACTTATACCCATAGAAATACTATTCGCTCCAACAGTAACAGCATTTGTTCCTAAAGCAAGACTATTACTACCTGAAGCATCTGTGTTTCTTCCATAAGAAAAAGCGCTAGCTCCTGAAGCATCACTATCTAAACCAATAGCCGAGGCATTCGCACCAGAGGCATTTGCTCGATTCCCTATAGCTATAGCATTAGCTAATGCATTGGTTGCATCTGATCCTAAAGCAATACTATTTGTGCCAATAACATTAGC
>CALDCO010000198.1 GCA_937937185.1 uncultured Flavobacteriaceae bacterium | reverse complement strand
TAATATTCCTGTTATTTTTTATTTTAACGGCACGCATGCAGATTACCATCAACCAAGTGATACCCCAGATAAAATTGAGTACGACTTGCTTCAAAACCGTGCACGATTAGTATTTTATACCGCTTGGGAATTAGCCAATCGAGAAAAGCGCATTGTCGTTGATAAAGCTGGGCAGTAAATACTAAACATTTTAGAGGCTTATTTCGAAATTTTGACCTAAAATTTGAAGTAACGCTGGTGCAGAACCAAGGTTAGATTGAACGCTACGAGTTTACGGAAATCTCGTATCGAACAAAAAATGTAGTCAAACTTCAGTAGGCCATAACAAAAAATGATATTAGCTGTATAACAATGAGTGCACGTCAATGGTTGTTATTTTTGATAGAAAATGGTATCGAAGACCAATAAATTTTCAATCAAAAGCCTAATTTCGATACCATTTTTCTTGGTTTCACTCTGAAAAATTACTCAATTTGACGGCTTTTTCATTCTAAATCCTTAAGTCGATCTCACGTTAAATAAAACTTTAATTTAAAAAGTAATGGTCTTAATTCTAAACTATTAACCCAACAAGCACAAAAACAGAATTAAACATTATTCATTGTGTTGATAAACCAGACTATATGTGATTTTGAAATCTAGATTAATTACCCTCAAGTTAATAGAAAACGAAAAATAATAAAAGTCACCCTTAAATATCTCTAAGAATAAACCAACATTATCTTAGTCTCATAATTAACAGGTTAGCGTTACTATTAACTTTTCAAAGAAGATATCTGTCTATATAGTTAGCTTTTCTTTATATTTATAAAAAAAGCCATGAAACTAATTATACCCTTAACAGCTCTATTAATAATATTTTCAATAAACACTCAAAATATTTATAGCCAAGACTATAAACAAGAAATGTTAGATCTAGTAAATGAGTTACGCGCCCAAAATGGTGTCGATCCACTTTATCTTAACGAGGATCTTAACGACGCAGCCCATTATCATTCTCTAGATATGGGTGAAAACAATTATTTTAGTCATACAGGTCAAAATGGTTCTAGTTTTATTGATAGAATTAGAGATACAGGATATGAAGGATCTCCAAGAGGAGAAAATATAGCTGCTGGTAATTCAACAGCTCAAGCTACATTTAATCAATGGGTAAATAGTTCTGGTCATCTTCAAAATATGTTAAGTAGCAATAGTAATGAAATGGGTATTGGCTATGCTAACGTAATTGGTTCTAACTTCAGGCATTATTGGACTCAAGTTTTTGGAAGTGGAAGATTAAGTACAGACGAAAATAACATTTACACTAACAATAGTATAAAAGTATATCCTAATCCTGTAGTTGATGTTTTACATATAAAATCAAACTCTAATTTAGATCACATAAGACTAATTAATATGTCTGGACAAGTCGTATATGAAAAACATAGCAAGTCTTTCTTAAACTCAATAACAATAAACATTAAACATTTACCTAATGGGATTTACTTTTTAGGTAATAAAAATAATTTATTAAGAAAAATTGTAAAAAATTAACAGCACTTTTTCTAGTGTTCATTAAACATTTTTAAAAGCGGGATTTCTATAAAAAAATCCCGCTTTAGTTTAAAATTTAATTTTATGGTCAAAAAAACTTAACAGTTCCATACAACAGGTTTATTTTTTTTTTAGGTTACTCTTTTGAATTCGAAAAAAGTAAAACAGTATATTTGCCGCTAAATAGTACGAGTCAAAATGCAGCTAAATAGTATTCCGAAATTAAAACATACAAACTCAAATAATTTCTTTCTACTCTGTGGCCCATGCGCCATTGAAGGTGAAGACATGGCATTACGAATTGCAGAACGTGTTCTTAAAATAACCGATAAACTTGAGATTCCATATGTCTTTAAAGGAAGCTTTAAAAAAGCCAATAGAAGTCGGATAGATAGTTTTACAGGAATAGGGGATGAAAAAGCATTAAAAATTCTAAAAAAAGTATCTGACACATTTGATATCCCTACAGTTACTGATATTCATGAAGCTAATGATGCTAATCTTGCCGCACAATATGTCGAGATCTTACAAATTCCTGCATTTTTAGTACGCCAAACCGATTTAGTAGTCGCTGCTGCTAAAACAGGAAAGGTGGTTAATCTAAAAAAAGGCCAATTTATGAGTCCAGAGGCCATGAAGCACGCCGTGAAAAAAGTAAAAGATACTGGAAATAATAGGGCTTGGATTACAGATAGAGGCACCATGTTTGGTTACCAAGATATGATTGTCGATTTTCGAGGCATTCCTACCATGCGCCAATATGCGCCAACCATTTTAGATGTCACTCACTCTCTACAACAACCTAATCAAACTATTGGAGTAACTGGTGGCAGGCCAGATATGATTGAAACCATAGCACGCGCAGGAATAGTAAATAATGTCGATGGTTTATTTATAGAAACTCATTTCGATCCTGCTAATGCTAAAAGTGATGGTGCCAATATGCTACATTTAGATAATTTAGAACAATTATTAATTAACCTAACTACTATAAGAAAAACCATACTTAGTCTTAAATAATAGCTATATTACTACTCCTACTAACTTTTAAAACAATTATAGTATTATGACTAACAATGTAAGAGGTGGAGATGCACCTGTTAAATGTGAATTAGAAGCAAATAAAAATTATGCATGGTGCACCTGCGGGCATAGTGAAAATCAACCCTTTTGTAACGGTCTCCATAAAACCAAAAACGCAACACCGCCAATGATTTTTACCGTTGAGGAGGAAAAAACAGCGCATTTATGCACTTGTAAACTCACTAAAAACCCTCCCTATTGTGACGGTTCTCACAAATAACAGCAATTTTCTAAAATAAAAATCGTAAAAATAGCAGTCGCCCAATAAGTGACTGTTATTTTTTTATGGCCATTTCAAAGTGAAAGGTAGTATAAACCTGAGTTCGACCTAATACCATTTACGACTTAAAATTACTTAATAAAATTTGACTAATTTTTTGTTCGCCACTTAAATTTCTGAAACTCGCTGCCTCAAACCGTCTTAAATTCTATGGCAGCTTTACTTCAAATTTTTAAGGTCAAACTTCCGGATAGGTCGCTAAAATTGCTGTTTTCTTTATTTATTAAACACCTTTCAATAAGTAATACACTTCATTTTATCAAGAAAAACACCCTAATCTATTACGTTTATTTCACTTTAAATTAGGGCCATTCTCCTATTAAAACTAATACATCAAGAATATAACTTTGCACCAACAATCAATAGTGAAGTTTAAATATCTTGCTAGCAGATACTTATTATTCATTAGGATTAAAATCATCATTAATTAATTTAAAACCAAAAAAAATGAAAACCTTAAGTATTTTAAAACAGTCTGTCATATTAGGCGCTTTAACTCTATTTGTAGCCTCTTGTGAAAAAAATGAAATCGATGAAATTGAACAAACTAATTCATCAACCGAGCAAGCAATAAACGAAACACCTACTGAAGGTGCCATCTTTCCAACCGAAGTTAGCGAAACTGCAATAGAGGTCGCAAAAATTCAAAAAAATGGTCATGAATATCGTTTTATTGCCATTGGAGAAAATGACGAAATGGTCGTTATTGAAAAACTTTATGGAGAGGCTGAGAATAATTTTGAAGACAGTAGTTTAGAAAGTGGTTTAACACCATATGAAGCTTTTATTTCTTTAACAGATGCTAGCATTCAGGTTCCTGAGCGTATTGCAAAAACAGCAAGTGAAGCAGTACTAAAAAGTTCTAACAGACCAGTGAGTGCGTCTTTTTCTCCTGTGGAGATTCTAGATGCAAATTACGCAGAAACTACAAACAGAATGGCTTGTACAGATATTGGATCTACAGGGTTTAGAAATTCTTATTGCGGAGGCACTCCTGTAACATCAAGACCATCAGATATTAGATTTTGTGATAATGGTACATGGACTTCTAACACTCGTAACTCGTATTATGGTGGGGATTGGAAAGAGCTTGATGATACTTATACCTGGACGAATGTTATTTGTGGGTTAACAAGAGTACAATTCTATGCCTGGGAAAGTAGTGGTATTTGGCCATTTAATAGTTACTCATGGAAATTAAAACACCAAGTAGATTTTACAAATGGTATTTGGTATGCTTACTATTACACTTCTAGTAATACCGAAAGACAAGTAAAAAGAACTAGACCAAACAATACTGGATCTTTTAGAGCATATACTAGATTTTACTAGACGAGACCTTTTTTATAAAAATAGGCTATAATCATCACCATTGTAGCCTATTTTTTTTTAACAAGATTATTAAACATTGATGGGTTTAATTTGTAGGCTTAGGTAGCGATATAAATTAAGAAACCATGCATTAATCTTGTATTTGATACATTGTTTTATCACAAGGTTTAATCCTTGAACGCTTATTACTTTTCTTTTCGCAGGATTTTCTCCATTTTACGGCCTTTTGCCAATTCATCAATCAGCTTTTCCATGCGTCTACATTGTTTGTATACTTCAAATTCATCAGCTATATCTTCAATTCGATAGCCACAAACAACGCCTTTAATTAAATGCGCATTGGGGTGCATTTTTGCTTTTTTAAAAAATGTTTTAAACGTGACTTTCTCCTCAATAAATGTTTGCAATTTATCTTCACTAAACCCAGTTAACCATTCTATAACTTGGTGAAGTTCTTCTTTAGTTCGCCCATTTTTCTCTAATCTATTCAAATAAAGCGGATAAATAGATGCAAATATCATATTGGCGACTTTCTCATTTTTTTCAGTAGTAACCTCCATTTTTATTTAAATTTAAAATTCTTATCACTAAATTTTCAATAAAAAGCCTAATTTCGATACTATTTTTCTTCGTTTCACTTCGAAAAATCACTCAATTTGACGGCTTTTTAACTAAATCCTTAGATCTAAATCAGCTAGCACAAATTTAAGGTTCAAGTGCTTAATATAGATTTAAACAACTAATTTAGCAAATATAAACCGAATGAAAAATCATTATATTTTTTTGTAATTTGACCTATATTAACAAGTGATTCGTTGGAGTATGTCGCTTTTATTTACAAATCTTTTGCAAGGCATAAGCTGTCTGGAATAGTCTTTAGTTTACCGTATTTCTCTATAGAGTTATAATTGTTTCTTTGATAAAGTTTAGCAGCTTCAGGTTGTTTTGACCCCATAAAAAGAATGCATCTGGAGTAGCCTAATTCTTTAGACCAGTTTTCTAATTCAGATAAAATTTTCTCCCCGACTCTTTGACCTCTTAGCTCAGGCAATACATACATTCTTTTAATTTCCATAGCATTAAAATGGTATTCAGCGATTGCGCCACAACCAATTGCTTTCTCTTTTTTTAATGCCAAAACAACATAATTTAAATTAGAGATGCCATTAAATTGAGATAAAGGGTGAGTTTTACCATCTCTCCCCGCAAGATCTACCTTTAGTAATTCTACAAGTCTTTTAAATTCTGGGTTTTTAGAATTTGTTCTTATTATTTTCATTCTGTTTTAGAAGATGTTGAAATAAACTACGACGCTTACTATTAAGACTGGTAGCAAATAAAATTCACCTGCTTTTAGTTAACAATATACTTAATTAAAGTAATAAAGGTTTAGATTAAAACCCAAACCCTTATTACTTTTAGAGTGTTACAAGTGGCATTTTACGCCTAGAAGTTAAATTTACCATTATTATTTTTGTGTTCTGATAATGGGGCTATCGTTTCAATAACATCACAATGTTCCGCGATTTTTCCATTTTCAACTCTAAACAGGTCATAAAAAGAAGTGTGTTTTTGTGACCAGAAATAGCAGTCTTTTGTTGCATAGCAGCGCTACGGAAGTCTAAAATTGTGAAATAGGAACGCAAAAAAGCATTTTTTTAGCAAATTGAAAAAAGTTTAAACCACTTTATATCATATTATCTATGCTGGTCAAACAAGATTACATTCCCGTCTGGGTCGGTTATCATAAAACTAGCAGGACCAGAAGTGTCTTTCTCGATTTCAGTACCAATATTAGTTCCTTTACTTTTTAATTCTTGCTGAATTTTTCTTATGTCTAAAAACGTATTGGTCTCTTTTCCATTTTCATCCCATCCTGGGTTAAAAGTTAAAATGTTTCCTTCAAACATTCCTTGGAACAATCCAATTATTGAGTTTTCATTCTTCATAATGAGGTAGTTTTTTGCCAAATCGCCTCCAAGTTGCGCAAAGCCGAGGTTTTCGTAAAATTTCTTTGATA
>CALDCO010000197.1 GCA_937937185.1 uncultured Flavobacteriaceae bacterium | reverse complement strand
ATTAATAATACCATTGAAAGTCCCGATAGAAATATTGGCTATCATCTTGGTGTTTATGGGAAATTAGGAACCAAATTATATTTTAGACCAGAATTAGTATATACGAGTACCAAAAGTGAATACACTGAAGGCATTTTTGAGTTAAAAAAAATAGATGCACCTTTATTAGCGGGACTGAAAATTATTGGTCCTCTAAGTGTTTTTATTGGCCCTACACTTCAATACATCCTAGACACAGACCTAGAAGACGCTTCCGTATCTGATTTGGAAAATAATGTTTCAGTGGGCTTTAATTTTGGTATTGGAGCTAGCTTAAGTAAACTGGGCGTAGATCTTCGCTATGAACGAGGGTTTAGTGAAAACGAAACTACAATTATTCTTAATAATACCCCTATAACGCAAGACCGATTAGATACTAGACCAGACCAACTTATACTAAGTGTGTCTTACAGAATTCGTTAATAAAAACAAACACAATACTATTAAATAACAGGGTTGTTTTATTTTTTAATGCGGTAAATGCAATGATTTATCAACTATTTTTACTTGTAATTTAGTAGGCATTAAAAACAAATGCTAAACATCTTGACGCTTTAAAAAGACAAAATTACAAATAGCTAATATTGAGTAAATTAAAAAAGTTAAAAATTTAGCACCTCACTTAGATGTTATGGGTTTTGCTTCTTTTTCTTTTTAATAGATTTAACAATGTTGTCAAAATTATAATGATTAGAATTATCGACATCATTAGCAGGTTCCTTTACTTGAGTACTGTCGATGACTTGATCTTCTAATTTATCTACAATGTCGACATATAATTCTAGCATATTTAAATATTCATCCGTTGTTTTATCTGAAACTAACCTGAAATAATCTTTACTACATGCTTTAGCTTCACTGTATTTGTTAGCCTTTGCAAACAAAACCATTCCAAACTTAGGAACAGAAATATCAGAGCTAGTATTAATATCAATATATTTCAGCACTTTATTGTAAGACATTATTGCCTGGTAGGTATCTTTCTCTTTAAAGCTCTTTTCAGCTCTCTTCATATAAACACTAGCTATTTCTTCATTAGTTTGAGAAAATAGCAAATTAGAAAAACACCAACAAAAAATTAGCAAAATCCTATTCATACTCTTTGTTTAATTTTGTTAAAATCAAGGCTAAGTAACTATAAAAAAATAAAATCCCAAAAAAGATATAAGAAAACTCGTTAACAAAGACCCTAATCTCGATAAAAGTGATGAATTCATTTTTTTTTATCCACTTTAACCGTTTAAGTGTATAATATACTAATATTAAGTATTTTAAAAAAGTGCGGCCGTAGCACTTTATTTTTTTTAAAATATTGATTTACAAGATTTTGAACCATTTACCATTTAGTACTTTGAGTTAAATATGAGATTATAATTTTGGGAATTAATAATTCATAAGTGCTACAATTTTTGCTTTTACTTTTTCAGTAGAAGGAATCATGGTTTCTTCTAATGTAGCATTTAACGGAATTGCTGGCATATTCTCACTACCTATCGTCATAACAGGCGCATCAATATATTTAAAACACACTTCTTGTATTTTACTCGCCAAAGCTCTGGCGAAACTGTTGTTACTTGGTTCTTCTGTAACAACAAGGCATTTTCCTGTTTTCTTAACCGATTTCATAATTGTTTCTTCATCAAGTGGGTAAAGGGTTCTTAAATCGACCACTTCAACTTGATCTCTCATCCCTTTTGTGGCATTCATCGCCCAGTGCACGCCCATTCCGTAACTTACAATAGTTACTGTTTCTTTATCTTCTTGTTTCCAGATCTCTTGCAATACATTCGCTTTTCCAAGTGGTAGGATATAATCTTCGGCAGGCTCAATAGAAGTTGCTCCTTTTGTTCCTGGCACTTTACTCCAGTACAAGCCTTTATGTTCAAGGAAAACGACTGGATTAGGATCGTAATAAGCGGCTTTTAGTAGGCCTTTTAGGTCGGCACCATTACTAGGATAAGCAATTTTTAAGCCTCTAATATTCGTTAACACGCTTTCTACTGAAGAAGAGTGGTAAGGCCCGCCACTTCCATACGCGCCTATTGGCACTCTAAGAATCATACTAACTGGCCATTTTCCGTTACTGAGATAACAACTTCTGCTCACTTCAGTAAATAGCTGATTTAAACCAGGCCAAATATAATCGGCAAATTGCACCTCAACGATTGGTTTTAAACCAACAGCACTCATCCCTACGGTAGATCCTACGATAAAAGCTTCTTGAATAGGTGTATTAAACACCCTATCGTCTCCAAATTTCTGTGCTAGTGTTGCCGCCTCTCTAAATACACCACCTAAACGACCTCCAACATCTTGCCCGTACAACAAACATTCTTTATGTTTGCGCATTAATTCTTCCACAGCAAACAAGGCACAATCTACCATAACCACTTTTTCCTCGCGTTTTGGAGTACGCTCTCCTACTTCTTCAGTAATTGGTGTTGGTGCAAAATCGTGAGTAAATAAATCTTCAGGTTTTGGGTCTTCTGCTTTTAATGCTTTTTTGAAATCGGCTTCGACTTTCGCTTTCGCAGAATTTTCTATTTCTTCTACTTCTTTTTCACTAAACCCAGCATCTAACAGTTGTTGTTTTAATACCGGATAAGGATCGCGAGAGCGGGCTTCTTCTAAATCATCACGATACCATTCCATTCTAACTCCAGAAGTATGATGATTTAGTAACGGGACTTTAGCATGCACTAAAAAAGGCCGACGTTCTTTTCTTATAGTTTCAATCACTTTTTCTAGCGCTAAATAACTTTCTGTAAAATTGGCACCATCAATAGTAATGGCTTCTAAACCATTAAACCCTCGAGCATATTCAAAAGCATCTTGCGCTCTCGTTTCGGCAGCATTCGCAGAAATGTCCCAACCGTTATCTTGCACCAAATATAAAATGGGCATTTGTTTTAAAGCGGCCATTTGAAAGGCCTCTGATATTTCCCCTTCAGTTACTGAAGCATCACCTAAAGAGCAAACAACTAGTGGTAATTTAGAAATTGTTTTATCATCTAACCCTTGTAATTCTTTATACTGCATTCCCATAGCAACACCTGTTGCTGGAATCGCTTGCATCCCAGTAGCTGATGATTGATGGGGGATTTTTGGCTTATCAGCATCTCTTAAACTCGGGTGCGAATAATACGTACGTCCTCCAGAAAACGGATCGTCTTTTTTTGCTAATAACTGTAGCATTAAATCGTAAGGTTCTAAACCAAAAGCGAGTAACATGGCATCATCTCTGTAATAAGGAAACGCATAATCTTGTGGTAATAATTGCATTCCCAAAGCTATTTGTATTGCTTCATGTCCTCTTGAAGTGGCATGTACATACTTAGAGACTTGCTTGAAGTTGGCTTCATA
>CALDCO010000196.1 GCA_937937185.1 uncultured Flavobacteriaceae bacterium | reverse complement strand
CAATTAATACTGCGCATCTTAATTATTCGTTAGTATAGAGGTAGGATGACTTTTAGGGCTAAAACAAGAGAAGTATCTCTAGATTCATGAATTTCGTGTTATATTTTTTCTTTGTGAAACCCAATGAATAAAGGGTTTTCGCTTTATTTCATGTAGTTATCGCACCAAAAGGCGACGTTCTTTTTTTAAAGCCTTTAAAACGGGTTAAAAAAGATAAAATGAGTCTAATTTTTCTGACATACTTTTAAATAAAAAACAGCTCAACAATAAAAAAAGAGATTAAGCAATTGTTTTAAATGGCGTTGAAATAAAAATGTATTTTCGCGCTTCTAACTGCAAAGTTTCAATGAGATATAATTATTTATTCGCTTTATTAATTACCTTTATTGCTCAGGTTTGTGTTTTTGGGCAACAGCGTGATATAGATTCTTTAGCAGAGAAAAGTTATGCAGAATTAAAAGCTTTGTTTTATGAATACCTTCCTAAAGACAAAAAAGTTGCTGAAAAAGTTGCACGATATACTTTAAATAAAGCTGCTAAAAAACGAAACTATGAGGCTGTTGCAAATGCTTATATTCGTTTGCACCGAGTATTTATAAAAGATATACCTCAAGCTATAAAATATGTTGACAGTAGTTTAAGGATATGCAATATTTATGATTTTAAAGAATTACAGGCAGAGAATTTTAATAATTTAGGTAATTTAGAATATAGATCGTATAACTACGATAAAGCTTTAGAATACTATTTAAAGGCAAGAAAATACTTTAAAAAGACTAACAATAAATCGTTCTATTTCACAATTCAACATAACATAGCAAATTTAAAGTTAAAAGTTAGGGCGCATAAAGAGGCCTTAACTATATTTAAAGAGTGTTTGGATTACATCGAAGAAAATAAGGAAGAAAAAATAATTTCGTTCAAATACTTAGGGCTTTTAAGATCTATAAGCAGTTGCTATGCTTTAGAGAAAAAATTTGATTCAGTTTCGTGGTATAATAAAAAAGGCTATTCGATGGCCAAAGCACATCCTAATTTTAATGAGTTAGTTTTTACCCATTTGGAAGGTGGGAATCAGTACTTAAAAGGTAACTATGAAGTAGCAGAAGACAGCATCATAAAAGCACTTCCTTATCTCAAAAACTTAGCTTCTAAAGGGGATTTAGCAATTGCCTATGGTCATTTAGGAAGAATGGCTAAGCTAGATGGCGAAATTGAAAAATCTGTTTTTTATTTTAAAATGATCGATACTATTTATACTACTACCAAATATAGAACTAGTGACCCCAGACAAATCTATGAGTACCTGATAGATTACTATAAAAATAAAGGAGATTTAAAGCAACAATTGTATTATACTGAACAGTTAATAGGAATTGATAGTGTATTAACCAAAGATTATTCAGCTCTAAATAAAACATTTAAGGAAAATGATTTATCAAATTTAAAAATTGAAAAAGAAAAATTAGTTTTTTTACTGAGCGAAGAAAAAACGACTTTTAAAAGAAACACCATGGTGCTTTCTGTAATTATTTTATTACTTGTGCCATTCTTTATTTACTTGTATATAAAAAAGATAAATAATGAAAAACGGTTTCATCAAATTATAAACGAATTAAAATTAAAAAAGGAAAAACCAGAGATTGTACTGGTTAAAAAAGCAACAAGAGCGATATTAGGTATAGATCAAAAACTAATAGATCAAATTCTAGAAGGCTTAAAAGCCTTTGAAGAAAATAACGATTATTTGAAACCAAAATTATCACTAAATAAATTGGCAAAAGACTTGAATACTAACTCTAAATATTTATCTAAAGTCATTAATAAATTCAAGTCTAAAACCTTTAATAACTATGTGAATGATTTAAGAATAGAATATGTCATGCAAGAATTGCAAGGTAATAGCCAATTTAAAAATTACACTATAAAAGCCATTGCTGAAGAAGTGGGTTTTACTAATACCGAAACTTTTACAAAAGCTTTTTATAAGAAAACAGGAATTAAACCCTCGTATTTTATAAACGAGTTAAGTCGAATAAAAAATGCTGATTAACAGGTTTTTAAATTATCTGTAATACTTTCATTCAGCAGTTTATGTCATTTTTTGGCTTTGTTACCATGTGTAGAACATTTTTTATACGCTAAACGAAGCAGTTTCAGTTTTAGGTTTCAATGGTTTTTTATCCATAATCTTTTCAAAAGCATTTAAATACATTTCAGTTATTTTAGACATGGGATAAGCCGTTGCAGCCTTATAATTCGCTTGTCCTAAAGCCACTCGATATGCTTCATTGGTAACAATAGCCGCTATCGCTTTTGCTAAACTATTAGCGCTAGTGGGTTTAAAAAATTCTCCTTTATAGCCTTCCTCTTTTACTAATAATGCCAAATCGCCTAAATTGGGCATCACGACGGCTTTTCCGTAGCTTCCAGCTTGGTGTAACACCCCAGAACTTCCTGTGGTAGACGTATAAGGAAATACGACAACAGCAGCTTCTTTAAAAAGAATGGGAACCTCACGTTCTTCTACATAACCCGTAAATCGTAATTGTGGCACCTCTTGGTATTGTTTCT
>CALDCO010000195.1 GCA_937937185.1 uncultured Flavobacteriaceae bacterium | reverse complement strand
CTACGGCTGTGAAGTGCTTGATGTGGTAAATTATATACCTAGCTGGTATTTGTTTGGAATGACTGGTAACCGTTTATTCAATAATAAGATTGTTGTTATAGATACGAAAAACAATAAATTCGGAATTAAAAATTAATTAACGGCATTGTAATGCTAATTTGTAGATATTATGGATCAACCCGAAAAGTTGTGGAGAGCGTTTTTTTCTAAGCATATATTTTGGATAATCTGAACAAGAAAAAAGGGATGGATTTCACTCCTCTAAATTGTCTTCTGAAAGCCTTTATTTTAGTATTAAAAGATTCTGCAGATGCATTGGTGCTTCGATTGTCAAAGAAGTTTAAGATGTTTTGGTAATGATTCTGTATTGATCGAGCTACCGTACCAAAGGTTTTTGAAAACTTAGAGTTTTCAATTTTGTTGTACCATTGTGCTAGTTTTGTATAGGCTACAGATTTGTTTTTAGTTTTCTGGTAAATGATTCCTAATTCTCTTGTTAGTTTATATGCCGCTTCTAAATCTGGATAATGTTTGAAAAGTATTTCTGCTCTAAAGGCCTGTTTTGGAGTCCATTTATTTTTGGGTTTAAATAATAAATATCTACTTCTAGCGAGTAATTGTTTAGGAGTATCGCCATTTTCAAGAATGTGGGGTTTATACTTTTGATCAGTTTCTTTAGCTAATTCAATCTCATTATTTTCTTGCTCAATAGCTTCCCATCGGTATTGAACTCTAATTTGTTGTAAAGCATCAAAAGCTAGTTTTTGTACATGAAAACGATCTGCAACTCTAGTAGCTTTAGGAAACGCTTCTCTTGCAATACGCTCCATGGTTGGAGCCATATCTAAAGTGATTTCTTCAACACTATAACGCGCAGGTTTAGAGATTTTTTTCAATACAGCAATAACTCTATCACTATTAGTGCCTGCAACCATAGCTACAATAGTTCCTTTCCGACCGTTGGCCGATTTATTGGTAACTATCGTATAAAGTTCTCCTTGACTTAGAGCGAGCTCGTCAATACTTAAATGACTACCAATGTTTTCTTTAAAAAGAATCCAATCTTCAGCATGTTTAAGTTGATCCCAGATAAAAAAATCGCTCAAATGACGACGATACTGCTCTTCTAATTGTTTTCCATCTACATGATAATAGGGAGATAAACTTTTGCAACTAACGGGTGTATTATCCAATAAATCTCTTTAAAAAAAGAGCGAACTCTGATGTCTTACGAGTTCCCTTTGCTACTAAATCCCAATCCCTTGAATAAAGCTCCTTTGTATCAATATTAATCCACCTTCTTCGCTTAACTTCCAGATAGCAAGCTTTTTTGCGAATAGGAAAATCTTGAATCTGAACTGGTGCATAAAAGCCTTTTGAATGCAATCGCTTTTCTGACTGCTCTGCTATTGGCAAAGGCTTTTCTTCTAATATAAAAGTTAACCGTTTGTTTGATGATTTAACATCTTTAAGTTCAAAATATTCTAAAATCCCGTCTGGTAAAAAGTATGCAAGTAGTTCTTTGGTCTCCAATTTATTTTTTTAACAAAATTCTGAAATTTAATCCTACTCCACAACTTTTCGGGTTGATCCAAGAAAAGCCCTAAAACGTCGGTTTAAATATGTTTTAGAGCTAATCTAGGGGATAAAAACTCAAAATTTACCTTACAAAACTTTGAGCTTAGATGATCTTCCCAATTAAGAAGATGATTAATAGCACTACAAATATAGATAGGATTATTGTACTGTGGAATACGTACTAATACGTATTTTTAGAAGTTCATTTTATTAACGTTCGCCCATATTGATAAAGAATTAGGGCGACGATCTAATTCAAGTTTGGTTACTATATTTTCCCGATGCTTATCAACAGTTCTAATTGAAATATTTAAAAGAGCTGCTATTTCAGAACTGCTATTATTTTGAGAAATAAGTTTCACAATACGCTGTTCAGACTTTGTTAATGGTGCTAACAGGTTTTCTTTAGTGGTCGAAGTCGAAGAATCTAAAAACTGCACAATTTCATTACTAAAGTAAGGGATGTTTTCTTTTACACTTTCTAGACAAGCTTCAATTTCATCTACGGCAAATTCTTTTAAAATATAACCGTAAATATTTAACTCCTGAGCTTTATCGTATAGCGCTTCCTCTTTATCGAAAGTAATGAGAATTATTTTTGTCGAAATGTTATTTTTTTTACACTCATTTGCAATTTCAATGCCCGTTAAATAAGGCATCCTTATATCTAAAATGGCGATCTCAGGTTTTAGTTTTACAATTAAGTTATAAGCTTCTCTGCCATCATTTGCGCTCCCTATAACATTATGGCCATTAGATTTTAGAAAATCGGTTAAACCATGCAACATTAAAGGATGATCATCTGCTATGACAATTCTTGTATTCATCGTAATCAATTAGGAAGTTTCACTGCTAATAAAGGCAATAAATGTAATGAAATATTTAATGAAGTTCTTTTTTTAAGTATAAATATTTTGTTTCATAATCTATAATCGCTTTCCCCTTTTTTAAAACATCAGCACCAATTATTCCATTTACAGGGCGTCCGCCGTGATTAATCAAAGCAGTATTAACATGAGTTAAATCGAAAAGGACTAAATTCATTTTATCAATTTTGTAGCGGCCTATTTTTATCGTATTTTTTTTAGAAATTTTAGTAGGCATGTCTGTTGCTCCAGCACCCGCTGCTTTAATACTAGAATCTGTAACTACTAAATTAAAAAAAGAAACACTTTCAAAACCAACGCAAGAGTTTGAAGCACCAGTATCAAGAATAAATAAGCCTTTAACACTATTAATGGTAGCCTTCACTTCAAAATGATTGGTTTTAATAAGTTTAAGTTTTGTTCGCGTGTAGTTTTTTGAATCTAAAAAAGAATGAAGTGATGTATCCATAATAATATTTAAACAAACATAATAAAACTCATTAAATAAATGACTAGTTATATCATTTAACAAATTGCTATTTTTGCATTATGATAATTACAGACACACACACACATTTATATAGTGAAGCTTTTGATGATGATAGAGATGCCATGATACAACGTGCTATAGATAAAAACGTGAAGCGTTTATTTGTTCCTGCAATAGACTCTACCTATACACAACGCATGTTAGCCTTAGAAGCAAAATACTCTGAAAATGTTTTTTTAATGATGGGATTACACCCTACACATGTAAAAGAAAATTATGAAGTAGAGTTATCTCACGTTGCCAAAATGCTTGAAAAACATCAATTTTATGCTGTTGGAGAAATAGGGATTGATTTGTATTGGGATAAAAATACACTAGGGATTCAACAGGAAGCGTTTAAGCGACAAATACAAATGGCAAAACAATATAAGTTACCTATTGTGATTCATTGTAGAGAGGCGTTTAATGAAGTTTTTGAGGTTTTAGAGACTGAAAAAGGAGAAGCACTTTATGGTATTTTTCATTGTTTTACAGGAACACTTCAACAAGCAAAGAAAGCCCTTTCCTATAATATGAAATTGGGAATTGGGGGCGTTGCTACTTTTAAGAATGGTAAAATAGATCAGTTTCTCAATGAAATTAATTTAAAAGACATCGTTTTAGAAACAGATGCACCCTATCTGGCACCAAAGCCCTACAGAGGAAAAAGAAACGAAAGTGTTTATATATTAAAGGTGTTGGAAAAATTATCACAAATCTATTCTATTTCAGAAGAAGCCATTGCTAATATAACCACAGAGAATTCAAAAGCTGTTTTTGGAGTTTAATACCAGCCATAAACAAATAACTAATGGTAAAAGCTATTAAATATGACTAAAAGTATTCCAAGGATACTTCTAATATATACAGGAGGGACTATAGGTATGATTAAAGATGTAGAAACGGGCGTTCTAAGAGCATTCGATTTCAATAATTTACTCCTAAAGATTCCAGAATTAAAATTATTAGACTGTAATATCGAAACCGTATCATTTAAAGTGCCTATAGACTCAAGTAATATGGAGCCTAAGTATTGGATTAAAATAGCTGAAATTATTGAATCTAATTATCATCGTTTCGATGGTTTTGTAGTCTTGCACGGCAGTGATACAATGAGTTATTCGGCTTCAGCTTTAAGTTTTATCTTGGAAAATTTAAAAAAACCAGTAATTTTTACAGGGTCTCAATTACCCATAGGCGATTTAAGAACAGATGCCAAAGAAAATTTAATCACTTCTATTCAAATTGCTGCCTTACAGCGGTATAATAAACCAGTAGTTAGGGAAGTAGGTTTGTATTTTGAATACAAATTATACAGAGGAAACAGAACGACAAAGATTAATGCAGAACATTTTCAGGCTTTTGCCAGTCTTAATTATCCTGAACTCATAGAGTCTGGAGTGCATTTAAAAGTGAATTTCGATTATTTATTTAAACCAAATTCAAGAAAACCATTAATTGTTCATAAGCGTTTAGATAAAAATATTGCCATTATAAAACTATTTCCAGGAATTTCAAATATTCTATTACAAAGTATTTTGAACACTAAGGGGCTTAAAGGTGTTATTCTAGAAACCTATGGGGCAGGTAATTGCACTACAGAAAATGAATTTATAGCACCATTAAAAGAAGCGATTAGCAAAGGCATTCATGTTATTAATGTTACGCAATGCTCAGGAGGAAGTGTAGCTATGGGACAGTATGAAACGAGCTCTAAGCTAAAAAAAATAGGCGTTATTTCTGGGAAAAATAGTACTACTGAAGCTGCTGTGAGTAAATTAATGTATTTGTTAGGACAAAAGATTCCTACTAACACATTCAAAACCATCTATGAAACCTCACTTAGAGGAGAAATGAATTAAAATTAACGCTTAAAATTTTAACAATCCTGTTTTTTTTTGTTATTTGCCGCCTCGTAGATAAACAATAATTTAGAGAGGTGGCCGAGTGGTCGAAGGCGCACGCCTGGAAAGTGTGTATACGCCAAAAGCGTATCGAGGGTTCGAATCCCTTCCTCTCTGCAGAAGAAATTTATTGACTATAACCTGTATTAAATCTTATTAACAATTTTAAGCTTAGAAAACTGTTCTAGATTTAGCCTACATACATCGTTTATAATTAATATTATTGTTAAAATGTTTGGTGTTGTATTTTGAGTTTAAAGTAGTGTAAATAGGAATGTAAATTGCAATTTAACTGTTTTAATGTCTTGATAAACAGCTTTTGGGGTTAAAAATATATACTGGAACGGTTTTTGTGAAGTGTTTATTTATCCTCAAAATAATACCATTTAAGCACTTTCATTTCTTCTGTTAAAATAGTGAGTTAATAAAGGTTTGTAAGGTTACTCTCCTACTTTTTCTCAATGTTATTTTTATTTTTTAATTACAATTTTTTATATCTTTAACGCTTTAACTAAATAAAATTAAGATCAACAAAATGAAAAGATTATTCTCTATCCTAGCCATAGCTTGCATTATGGTGTTTGGAACAGCTAATGCCACTACAAGTACAGCAACAATTGCAACCACTGTAGCAACAGCAACACAAGATGATAATTCAGCAGAAAACGCTGAAGAATCACGTGGATTTCACCAAGAATTAAAGAAACGTTTCATAGAAGGAGGTCCAGGATTTATGGGAATCGTATTATTATGTTTAATTTTAGGATTAGCAATTGCTATTGAGAGAATTATCTTTTTAAATCTGTCGACAACCAATTCAAAAAAACTAGCAGACGAAGTAGAAGATGCGCTTCAATCTGGCGGTGTAGAAGCAGCGAAAGAAGTATGTCGTAACACAAAAGGACCTGTAGCCTCTATATTTTACCAAGGCTTAGACCGTGTAGATGAAGGTTTAGATTCTGCTGAAAAAGCGGTGGTTGCTTACGGCGGTGTGCAAATGGGACAATTAGAAAAAAACGTATCATGGATTTCCTTATTTATTGCCTTAGCACCAATGCTTGGTTTCATGGGAACAGTAATAGGTATGATACAGGCTTTTGATAAAATTGAAGCTGCAGGTGGTATGGATGCGACCTTAGTTGCCGGTGGTATTAAAGTGGCACTTTTAACAACCGTATTTGGTTTAGTTGTTGCCATAATCCTTCAAATTTTTTACAACTACATCGTAGCAAAAATTGATAATATTGTTAATGACATGGAAGATGCTTCTATCTCATTAATGGATTTACTTGTAAGACACAAAAAGTAATCATTACTAACTTTTAAAAAGAATAAGATTATGCATAAGATTTTTAAAATA
>CALDCO010000194.1 GCA_937937185.1 uncultured Flavobacteriaceae bacterium | reverse complement strand
AAAAACGCAGTTTAACAAAAACCGTTGGAATTAAGTGAGTTTACTAGACGATACAAAATATAAATTAGCACGACTTAATGTGTTGGAGAAAATAATAGCGCTTAATGTTGTTATTTTTGTGGTCTCATTTATTGTTAGGCGATTGGCAAGAAGCCTATATGTTTGGGTAGAATTGCCGAGCGATATAAATAGTTTTATTATTAAACCGTGGACGCTCATTACTTATGCTTTTCTACATTACGATCCCATTCATTTGTTCTTTAACATGCTATGGCTATATTTTTTGGCGCGTTTGTTTTTAAACTTATTTAACCCTAAAATGGCATTAAACATTTATTTTTTAGGTGCTATTTTTGGAGGGTTAGCGTTTTTATTAGGCTATAACCTGTTACCTTCTTTTTTTAAAGGCAATGCATATGTTGTTGGTGCTTCTGCAGCAGTTCGTGCATTAATGATTTTTTTATGTGCCTATATGCCCAATAAGGAGATTCGTTTTTTTACTATTAATTTAAAACTTTGGTATATTGGAGTGGCCTTAATTGTTTTTGATGTGTTTGGTCTTTTTGGTTTTAATGCAGGGGGGAATTTGGCGCATTTAGGTGGTGCTGTGTTAGGCTATGTTTATGCAAAACAATTACTTAAAGGAAATGACATAGGGAAAGGGTTCGAGCGTTTAATGGATAACGTTGTAGGCTGGTTTAGTAAAAAGAAAACAGCACCTTTAAAAACCGTGCATAAAAATAAAACTAAAGTTGGCGGCTATACAAAAGGAGACTTCGATTCGTTTAATAAACAAAAGCAAATCGATATTATTTTAGATAAAATAAGTAAAAGTGGTTATGATAGCTTAACAGCTAAGGAAAAAGAATTTTTATTTAGAGCAGGAAAAGAATAAGTAAGATTCATGAAAGGCTTAAGTTTTTTTAATAAAATTGCGTTTTTCTTCAACTCGGTTGTTGCTTTTTTATTGCTACTATCTTATGTGTTACCATTAATTCCTCCAAAAACATTTTCTACTTTATCTGTACTGAGTTTAAGCGTACCTGTTCTTATTGTTTTAAATGTTTTATTTTTTATTTACTGGTTAGTAAAAATTAAAAAACAATTATTACTCTCCCTTGTTATTTTAATAGTTGGGTATTTATTTTTTGGATCTCTGTATAAATTCTCTAAAGCGAAAACAGTTTCAAACAAAGGCAATATAAGTGTAATGAATTATAATGTTCGTTTGTTTAATTTATACCATTGGATTTCTGAAAAAAATATAGAAAAAAAACTGGTAAGCTTCGTTAAAAAAGAAAGCCCAGATGTCCTGTGTCTTCAAGAATATCGCCCTCATGAAAATGTAGATTTATCTTTTATGCCTTATAAGTATGAAAAAATATCAGGAAAAAAATTCAAACATGGGCAGGTTATTTTTTCTAAATATCCCATTATAAATTCTGGTTCGGTTGCTTTTCCTAACACTTCTAATAATGCTATTTATGTCGATGTGGTTAAAGACGATGATACCATTAGAGTTTACAATATTCATTTGCAATCGTTACACATAGATGCAAATGTCGAGAATTTAGCCAAAGAAAATTCTGAGGCCTTAATTAGGGGGGTGGGCGAAACTTTTAAAATGCAACAATCGCAAACCGAACTCTTTTTAAAAAATAAAACCAATTGTAAATATCCTATATTAATTGCTGGCGATTTTAATAATACCGCTTTTTCGTATGTGTATAGAGCAATAAGAGGCAATTTAAAAGATGCTTTTAAAGAAGCAGGTAATGGTTTTGGGCGTACCCATAATTTTAAGTTTTTCCCTGTTCGAATCGATTTTGTTTTAGCAGATACGCATTTTAAAGTGAATGCCTTTAAGACCTATGATGTTGAATATTCCGATCATTACCCCGTAATGGCAAGAGTATCTTTAGAATAAATAGGGAGATTGATTTTTTATCTTTAAGCGAAGCTATGATTTGATTTTTATGATGGTCATTTTGTAAGCTACTGTAAGAGCTTGTCTTAAACGCGTATAAATTTTTCCTATTACTGTCTTTATACACCTATAAAATAACACCTGCTCTAAAAGGGAACAACCAATAATTTTTTATCATTAACTTTCTATTTTACAAGTATTTGATTTTTTTTTTAATGTATATTTGAACTGTGAATGCCTGCTTTTAGATGCTTTCCAAAAATTACTTTAATAAACAATTTCCTTCCCCAAGCCTTTTTTGCTTTCTTGAGACCTACCTAAAAACGTAATATTGCTATGAAAAAAATACGCAAAAACTTTAAATTATTAACGCTTAATAGTATCACAATTTTATTTGCAGTAAGTGCTTTGTTTGCACAAAAAACGTACTACGTTGATGCGACTTCTGGGAATGATTCAAATAACGGTACATCAACTTCTACGGCATGGAAAACGATTAACAAGTTAAATACCTCCTCTTTTGTACCTGGAGACGTTATAAGGTTTAAATCTGGAGAGACATTTCCAGGAAGCCTT
>CALDCO010000193.1 GCA_937937185.1 uncultured Flavobacteriaceae bacterium | reverse complement strand
GCATCTATTTAATATTACTATCTTTTTTTATTTTATTAATAAACACTTGAAGTGCTTTACCATATTTTGAGGCTTTTATGTTTGGCGTTAAGGAGTTGTTTATGGTATCTAGCAATTTTATGTTCGCATCATACATGTGGCTAATTGCTATATAAGGGGCAACTTCACTGTCTTTATTTGTTATTGCAAAGTTCGCTGAATAGAGATATTTTCTTCTGGTAAAACTATTTAATTGCCGTTCTGAATTGGCAATCGCTAAAGAGTCGTTATTTATTTTAGCATTTAAATTATCTTTAATTAAATCTAAGTTTTTATCATTAAATTTCGCTATTGTTGTAAGATATTTATGAAACACGTCTTGTTCTTTCGAGCCTTTTATTTTAGCATCAAAAACAAAGTTTTTTAAAGTCGTATTAATTTCGGTAAGGCCTTTATTTCCAAAAAAAGTAATACCATCTTTAGTATGGTCATTTTTATCTAGAAATAAATAAAAGGCTTCAGGAGTCTCTATTTCGGTTTCAAGTTTAAAAGTAGAGTCGCCAATTAAAACTAGAGAGTCCAGAGTTACTAAAACCGTATCATTAGCTTTTTTTAGATAGACAGTTCCTTTTTTTAAGCCTTTAATATGCCCTTTAACAATTAATTTTTCTGAATCGTTTCCGCAGGAAAAAAATAAAAGAGTAACAGCAAGGTATATCGTAATTTTATTCATATTGATGTGCAAAACCAGAAGTATTCATTAATTTAAATAGAACGCAAATATGCCATAAAAAATACGAATACCAAAACGGTTTAAACCATTTCAATAAAAACTAACCCGTCGCAACAATTCTCATTAACTCTGCACACAACAAAGCGCCATAAGTTCCTACAACATAACCAAAAACGGCTAATAATGCGCCTACAGTAGCTAAAGAAGGGTGAAAAGCGGCAGCAACTACTGGCGCAGAAGCCGCACCGCCCACATTCGCTTGGCTGCCTACTGCTAAGAAGAAATAGGGCGCTTTTATAAGTTTTGCAATACCAATTAATAATCCTGCATGAATGGCCATCCATACCAAACCTATTAAAATTAATCCAGGATTTTCGAGCAGCTTTCCAAGATCCATTTTCATACCAATAGTCGCCACTAAAATATAGATAAACACGCTACCCATCTTACTTGCGCCAGCACCTTCATAATTTTTAGCTTTAGTAAAAGAGAGTAATACCCCTATTAATGTGGCTATAGAAATGAGCCAAAAGAAACGACTACCAAAAGACGATAAGGCACTTTTAGTATCACTTACTGCTTCAAAATGTGTTGTTAAAAAATTAGAGATATGCTCCGATCCAAAATGAGATAAACCAACTGCAACAAAAGCGATAGAGAGTATCATCATGAGATCGGTTAAGGTTGGCGTTCTGGACGTTTTTTTACTAAAATCTTGAACTTTTTCTTGCAACGCATCAATGGCGGTGTTATCCGCTTTTAACCATTCATCTATCTTTTTACGTTTACCAATACCCAATAATAAAATGGCCATCCAAATGTTTGCGACTACAATATCTACTAAAACCATACCACCGTAAAGTTCTTGATTAAATTCGTAGATCTCTAACATTGCTGCTTGATTTGCGCCGCCACCAATCCAACTTCCTGCCAATGTAGCCAGACCTCTCCATACCGCATCGAAACCTGCACCACCTAATGTTTCTGGAGAAAAAGTAGAAATTAATAAAATGGCCAAAGGGCCTCCTATTATAATCCCTAAAGTCCCTGTAAGAAACATGATTAATGCTTTAGGCCCTAAATTGAGTATGGCTTTTAAGTCAATACTTAAAGTTAATAATACTAATGAAGCAGGTAGCAAATAGCGACTGGCAATGTAATATGTTTTTGAGATATCGGCAGAAATAAGACCTAACGAATTAAATACCGCAGGAATTAAATAGCACATTAAAAGTGCTGGAATATATTTATAAAAAATGTTCCAAAACCCTTTTTTTATGCTTTCTGTATAAAATACAAAGCCTAAGCATAACATTAATATTCCAAAGACTATCGCATCGTTTGTGAAAAAAGGTTCTTGTTCCATATTTTGTAGTGTATTTCGACGTAAAGTAGTGAAATTTTAAATTATAAAAAAGAAGGTTCAGATAAGTTTGGCATGGTACTTGTTAGAATCTAGCTGTAATTACTTATGTTGACAATTTAATAAAAGTGTGGTTACTTTTAAAATTCGAGTAGTAATTATCCATATTTTTGGTTGGTTAGTTTAAAAAGCACTCTTTTAAAAAGGGTGCTTTTTCTATTCTATTTCTCCGCAAAACAGTACACTTTTAAACTTAGAATTATTTTGTAGTTGTTATGGTCTAATTAAGTTGAAACCATCTAAACCCGATTTCGATCTAATAATTTAGTATGAAAAAGTCATCAAATTGATTTTTCAAATTGAAACGAAGAAAATTTTAGAGCTCTGTAGATAGTCACTTAGGCTTTTGCGCTAAAAAGCCGCGGTGTAGGTAAGGCTATACTAGTGTTTTTGCCTTAAAGCCAAGCTTTTTTTATATATAGCTAAATCAAAATAAAATAACATTAGTATTCATATAAAAAACTCAGATTTTTGTGTTAAAAAGCCTCGATGTAGCGAAGGCTATACCTGCGTTTTTTGCCTTAAACTCTAAGTTTTTTATTTATAAACCTTAAACGCCATTTTATATAGGTTCAGCTATAAATCTTAAGTCTATTTTATATTGGTTTAGCTCTATTCTGAACTAACAAACAAAAAAGAAGCGGCTTCCATATTTTGGAAACCGCTTCTTTTTGTTTGTTTGGTAAAATTGTTTTGGCGATTAATTTTTAGTAACGATAAACATACTTCGTCTATTTTCTTGGTGTTCTTCTTTACTACATTTCACACCGTTTGAACAGCGGTTTACCAATTGCGATTCGCCATAACCTTGTCCTGTAATACGCAGTCTGTCTATCCCACCATTGTTTATTATCCAATTCTTTGTCGAGACATTTCGTCGTGTCGATAAATCCATATTATAAGCATCACGCCCTCGGGAATCGGTATGCGATTGCACATCGATATGAACACTTGGGTATTCGCGTAAATAAGCAATCACTTTCCCTAATTCTAATTGGGCGTCTGAACGTATAAACGCTTTGTCGTAATCAAAATAAATAGGATTTAAGTTTAACAGCTTAAACAAATCGGTCCCTACTGCTGCTGGTACTTTCTCTGGCTCTTTTGGAATTATCGCCAGTTGTAAGTCTAAATCTAATTTCACTTCTGGCTCTATCGTATACATAATCTCTGCTGGATCATAGCCTGCTTTACTTCCTACAGCTTTATAGGCCCCTTGTTTACAATCTGACGCATAGCTAAATTTCCCTTGAGCATCTGAGGTAAAACGATGCAATTCTTTCTTATTAGAATCGTAAATAATCACATCGGCCTCGGTGATGATCTCACCGGTCTTTTTATCTTTTACAGTGCCTACTATTTTTTGGTTACACACTTCTCTGCTAAACTTATAAATGTCGTCATCGCCTTTACCATGGTGACGGTTAGAGGTTAAATACCCCACATTACTATACTCATCGATAATGAATTCAAAATCATCG
>CALDCO010000192.1 GCA_937937185.1 uncultured Flavobacteriaceae bacterium | reverse complement strand
AAAACAACATCAATACGACCTGCTATGGTTAGAAGTTATGGACTCTCAAAAACAAGCGCTAAAATTTTATGAACGAATGGGCTTCGAAAAAGTCTTTGCGATGCGATTACCATTCGAACGCATTCATGAGTCCTTAAGAGGCATGTTTACTATGGATTTGAAATTAAACCGTTTCTAACTACCACTTACTTATTTAACGTGATGATCTAAGAATTTGGTATGAAAAAACTGTCAAATTGAGGCTTGTGATAAAAATTTTATCTAGCTTAGGAATTTGACGTAAAATAATGGTAGTGTTTCTAAAGGACTGTAGCCTCCTTTAAAAACTTTAGTCTTTTCTTTTTTCATTAAAAAGAAACAAAAAAGGCTAGGCTTACGAAAGTTTGACTAAAGATTATTATTATTCAGTAAATTTATGATCAAAATAGAATAATCCTATTGAATAAAAATAGCACTATGAAAAAATTAGTATTCCTCTTATTACTTACTGCTTTTTGTTGCGAATCCAATCAGTCGAAAAACAATGAAACTTTTAAAGAAAATACAACCTATTATTTTATTCGCCATGCTGAAAAAGATAGAACTGATAAAACGAATAAAGACCCCAAATTGATTGAAAAAGGAATTGAGAGAGCTCGTAAATGGCAAGAAACATTTAAAAACATTTCTTTTAATGCCGTTTATTCTACAAATTATTTAAGGACGAAAGAAACGGCGCAACCTACCGCAACTAAAAATAATATAGACTTAACGTTCTATAATCCTAAAGCTATTAATTACGAACACTTTAAAAAACAAACCAAAGGAAAAACAGTTTTAGTTGTTGGCCATAGTAACACAACACCTGCATTTGTAAATGCCATTATAGGTAAAAAAAAATATACTGAGATTAATGATCGTAATAATGCAAACCTATATATTGTGACTATTATTAATAATAAAATAAGTGATCAGTTATTATACATCAACTAATAAGCGTCATTTAATTTTTCTGTTTTTATTTTACTTCAATAGCCTCTAATTCTATTTTAGATAATAATTTCAATGCATTTGTTTCAAACAAGTGCTCTAAAGAATATAAGGAAGCTTCTTTGTTTATAGGTTTATAATTATTATAATCTACAAAACGAATACTATCTATAATACGCTCGTTATAAGCTTCTCGAAAACGCTTACCCCCTTCATTAACATGATATTCATAAGCTAAATAATCGACTTTATAGGTTTCAGTATTTATCCAATATAAAAAAACATCATCAAAATCTTCTCCTCCTTTCTCTTTATTAAAGGTGATTTCTATTTTATGATACTTCTTACCCTTTATGCGTACGGTATCAAGATACTTTTTGTTAACGGCTTCATCATTTAGGCCAAAAGGCAATACTGAAAAATAATGAACAGAATTAACTGCATTACTGTATTTATTAGCTGTCGAGTCTGGCAATTCAACCTTTTTAAAATTAACAAAGCGTTCAAACTTATTATTATCTAATAGGTCGACAACGGTGTCTTTTTCATCAATAAAAAACCGCTCTAATTGATAATTCCCAAAACGTCTAAATGCTTTATATTTTTTATCCCTAAAGCTAAACATTAAAGTAGAGTTGCTAATTTTGTTACCTCCAGAAATAACGATAGATTTATTAATAAGATCTTGTGCACTAAGCGTTTCTTTTTGGGGTTGAGAACAAGAGATCACTACAAAGACAACAGGCAACAAAGAGGTTATTAATTTCATCATTTTAACTGGATAAAGAATTTGGTCATGTCATAAAAAAACTAAGTGCTAACTTAATTAACACTTAGTTTTTATAATTTACGGTAAAATAAAATTTAGTATAAATTTATTTTTTAATAAACTTATATGTGGAATTAGAATTACTGTCTTTTAAAAGATATAAACCACTATTAAAATTATTCAATGTTATACTTACTGTATCATTTCCAGAAGTGCTTACTTTTTTCATTACTCTACCTGTAATATCATATATAGTAAACTCTGTACTTGTTGTTACACCTTTTATGTTTATGCTGTTATTTGCTGGGTTAGGGTAGATAAACACACCGCTTGTTTGGAATATATCATCATTATCATTAGATAGTGTAGAATCACATTCTTCGCCGGGCAAACCATAACAACCTTTTCCAGATGGTCCACCATCAACTGGATCCCAATCTACACCAGTTACCAAAGGCTTGCTATATTCCTGAGCTCCTGCATCTGGTTTTCTACCAACATGCCCATCAGTATAACCGTCTATAAATCTCCCAAAATCTACCGCTTTAGCATTTCTTTTTAATCTAAAATCATTTCTATCCCAATTAACAAATGAAGCTTTATCAACTAAATTGTTTTGCTTATCAGATTGAGGTTCCCAGGTCACTTCTTCTTCTTGATTCCCTTGTTTGTCTATAGTTTCCTTATCTGTGATATTGTTCCATACTTTAACATTCTTAAAGGACGTACCATCTTTATGCCAAGCGCCCATCGTTCCATTATTTTTACAAAACGTATTATTAAATATGTTTAAGTTAATCCCATTCCAGTTAATTTGAATCCCTGTCCATTTAGTATTCCATACGATGTTATGGTGTACATCCCAGTTTTGGGAATCATTGTCTAAATAGATTCCTGTGCCCTTGAATCGCCCTTTTCTTGCCTGCGAATCATGAAACGTATTATGGTGAATTGAAGACCTTTGAGATCTAACATTCGTCGTGTATAAAAGCCCGCCGTCATCGGCAATAAAATTGTTAAAACTCACATCATTGTAAGCAAATTCGCCACCATTTACATAAGCCTGAATAACATCTTTTCCCGCTCTAGTTAATGTGTTTTGTCGGTATTCTCCTCTTTGAGCCCCACGTGTATTTAAAACACAATCGTAGTTTCCTAAATAATTAAAATCATGCACATAGGAGTTAATAAGCTTATTATCGTCTCCTTTATCGTAAACACCATTTCCACCACCCCAAGCAATTTCGCATTTCTCTATTCTGTTTTTATCTCCAGTCATAAGAACACTTTGTCTTCTAGAATCAAAACCATCAATTACCCCTAAGGTATGATTTCCGTAGAAACTAGAAACTTTGTATAGTCTGTTATTATTTCCAGAAATATCTATAGAGCCTCCAAAAACAGCAAGGTTTTCAATTTGAATGTAGTTTTTATTTAATTTAATGGTTTGCGTTCGTCTTCTAAATCTAACGGTATTGTTTTGAGGTTTACCACCGCCTTCTATTTGAACATACAAGGTTTTGGTTCCTTTGTTGTAATACCATTCGTTTTTATAGTCTAAAGCTCTACGAATACCTTGTAAAAAAAACTCGCCTTTGTGCCTACCATGCCCAGTGTAACCAGGATGGTGTCTTTGTGGAATCCAGCCTTGTTTTCTCTCCAACTTGAAGTTAACTCTAGTGTTGGTTGTAGAAGTAATATAATCTGTCCATGCCAAAAATCCTGCGCCACCAAAAAAGTGAATGGATCCGCCATCTTTCCAATTCCAATTTGGTATGCCTTGTTTGTAATCTAACCAAGTTCTACCTCCCCCAGAAGCGCCTGGTAGCTCTTCCCTTTGAAATACATTTTGAGAGACATTGTTTGGCCATCTTGCAAGGTCTAGTAATTTGTCTTTGTGAAGGACCATATTATCTTGCCCTAAATCCCAATCCACTTTTGCTTTGTAAACCGATTTGTCATCTCGAGTCCAATTATTAATCGCTTGCATTGCGGTAATGATTACTTTCTCTCCCTCTTTTCCTTTGTAAATAATAGGATTACCTGCAGATCCTGATCGTCTTGGCTCCAATAATTCTTCGTAAGTGCCACCACCAATAATAACCACATCACCAGCTTGTGCGACTTCAGAAGCTTTTTTTATGGTTTTAAATGGTCTGGCTTGAGTTCCAGGATTACTGTCATTGCCCGACTTGGAGACATAAATATCTTTTGCATTAAGGTTCGTTAAAAAGCAGCATATAAACAATGCCAAAGCATATTGCTTTTTGATTAATTTAAAAATTTTCATTTTTTCATACATTTTAAAACAGCTTAATCTATAAAATACTTACATCTATGTTAAATAGCGTAAATTATGTATTTAAGCTTGGTTGGTTGACAAATAGACTGCATTACAAGCATAGGATGTTTAAAGTGTGTGTAGAAATGTGGTCTCACGAAAATAAAGAAAAAAAATGTAATACTTACGTTTGTTTAAGTTTTATTTTGTGAGAAATTCATTTTTCTATAAAAAAAGATGTGATTTTGACAAATTAGTATAAAACACTTACGGTTAGTCAGATACTATCTCCTAATTTATTAGGATTTTTTAGGATATGGGTCTGAAATTATGATCTTCAATTTCTCACTAAATTTTTTTTCTCGATAATACTTCAGAATAAAACATAAGCCGAATTCCTATTTTGTTCTTAAATTTCACTTTCTTTCTCTGCACAAAAATACTTATTTTTTATTGGAACAATTCTGTAACGGAATTGGTGATGATTTTTATTTAAACTCGTTTGAGCATAGAAAAAATTTAAAATTAATTACCTTTGAATTTCATGAAAAAAAAGATTAATATACTTAATAAAAAAGCACGATTTCAATACGAAATATTAGATAAATATGTTGCTGGAATTGTATTAACAGGAACAGAAATTAAATCAATACGTATGGGTAAAGCTTCAATTGCTGAGTGCTTTTGTGAGTTTAATGAAAAAAACGAGTTGTTCGCAATAAATATGACCATTGAAGAATATTTATATGGCAATTACTACAACCACAAACCTAAAGCTGAACGCAAATTACTTTTAAACAAAAAAGAGCTAAAAAAGCTAGAAAAAGAAGTCCAAAACACGGGGCTTACCATTATACCGCTTCGTTTATTCATTAATGAAAACGGTTATGCCAAACTAGACATTGCTTTGGCAAAAGGAAAAAAATTATACGACAAAAGAGAAACCATGAAAGATCGCGACAATAAAAGAGATTTAGCTCGTATTAAGAAAAATTTTAATAATTAATTTAATTATAGTTCATTAATCGCAGCTTTAAAAAAAATACCTTTTTTAGAATTGTTCCTACGATATGAAATTGTAAAAAAATCTCATTAACAATGTAAAAGTCAGCTCCTATATTTTTCATTTTTTAGTCACTCGTCTTAAATTTTGACGATATACCTAAAAAAAACATAAATTAATACAAAAGTTTAATATTTTCACAGTATTACTAATAAATCCTAAAAGTATATAATGCTAGAAAAAAAGATTATTCCTATCGTATTTGTTTTTTTTTTAAATTTCGTATGTTTTAGCCAAAACAGCCCACTTAATTCTTTTTCCAACATAGATAACCACATAATCATTAAAACCGAAAAAGGCAAAAAAATTAAATCCGTTCCGCGTAAAAACAATCTCGTTTCAATTCACCAAGGAACATCACTAAGTTTTGAAGCTAAAAACTCATTAGTTAATAGTAAAAATAAAAAAATCACATGGTATTTAGAAGATAATAAAATATCTGAGAGAAGTACTTTGGATTATTTTTTTAACAAAGCAGGAATTTACCAATTATCTTTAAGAGTAGTGAATGAATTTGGTCATGAGGATATCTCCAAGATTCAAGTTCAAGTTCTAAATGCCAACAAAGAGATTTTAAATAACAATTTACCTCCCATTATACCTATAAACGATCCTGATGATCCTGAAACAAAATTTAGTATCCAACGCTTAGTTGAAGATGTTTTAGTGAAAGTTGAAGGCGGGTGTAATACTTTAAGTAATTTTTCCTCTCAAGTATTTGAAGATGAAGAGGATAATGGTCTAAACAAAAGCTATGGGTATTTTAAAAGAGGAAATTCTGTCGACTTTCCTTTTGAAGATGGAATAATTTTAACAACCGGAAGTGCTCATGCTGCGGGAAATCAAGTGATGGATTTTCTTGAATTCCCAAGTTTTATCAATTTTTTACCCGGAGATGATGATTTAGAAGCTGCTATAGGAATACCCCGAACACTAGATGCTACATTTGTCAAATTTAATTTTGTTCCACTAACTGATGTTTTAAGTTTTAGGTATTTTATGGCGTCAGAAGAATATAATCCCGATTATGAATGTGATTTTTCGGATGGTTTTGCCTTTTTATTACGAGAAGTAGGCGCAGCAGAATATGAAAATCTTGCTCTTTTACCAAATAAAACACCAGTTAGCGTTACCAATATTAATAATTCGCCCACATGTGGAGCTAATCAAGATTTTTTTGATGGTTACGAAATAGGTGATACCAACTATTACGGACGAACCAAAGTTTTAACTGCCACAGCACCAGTAGTACCAGGGAGAGAATATGAAATTAAATTAGTTGTAGCCGATGATGCAAACGGAGGCCTAGATCGCTTTTTAGATGCAGCCATCTTTATTGAAGGTGGTAGTTTTGACTTAGGTGGAGATTTAGGAGATGATATTACCATTGCTGCCGGAACAGCAAGTTGTAAAAATACTCCTGTTGTTTTAGATACTGGCGTTACTTTTGCTACACATACATGGTATTTAAATGGTGTAGAAATACCTCAAGCTGGCAATGGCAACACGATAACCGTCACCGAACCAGGAACCTACTCTGTCGATATTGATTTTGGAGGTCTTAGCTGTATCAAAAACGACAGTGTATTAGTTGAATTTCTCCCTTCTGATGATCCATCGTTTAACGTTGATGCGGATTGTAGTGGCGCTACTATAACCATTACAGGGACTCCGGGTGGGATATTTAGTTTTGATCCAGATCCAAATGACGGCGCTGTTATTAACCCGAATACAGGAGAAATTACCAATGCGGTTACAGGAACAACCTATATTGTAAGATATACAACTCAAGGAGATTGTGATGATACTTCAACCCAAGAAGTTA
>CALDCO010000191.1 GCA_937937185.1 uncultured Flavobacteriaceae bacterium | reverse complement strand
ACACCATTCGAAGTGAAACGCCAAATCGTATTAGAGGCTGTTTTTATAACTATTTTGGCAGGATTATTTGGAATAATAAGTGGCGGATGGATACTCATTGCGATAGATGCTTTTTTGGGTCAAGGGAGCGAGGCTGTTTTTGTTAACGCTTCTGTATCCATCTCTGTAGTGTTTATTGCATTAATTATACTTGTCGCGTTAGGAACATTAATAGGCTTAATACCTGCTTTTAAAGCAACCAGTATAAAACCAATAGACGCCTTAAGAGAAGAATAAAAAATCAATCAAAAAATCAGAATATAATTTAATTATAACGAACACATGAAAAAAGCAGTAAAAATTATTGTTGGACTTGGATTGTTAATTGCCTTAATATTTGTACTCAAGTATTTTAAAGATTCAAATTCTAAAGCCATTGAAGATTTTAAAATAGAAACCCCTTTTTACACGTCAATTAATACGAAAACAGTAGCTACTGGAAAACTTAATCCAGAAGAAGAAATTGAATTAAAACCTCAAATTTCTGGTATTGTAGATAAAATCCTTGTTGAAGAAGGCGACGTGGTAAAAAAAGGAGACCTTATTGCAAAAATTAGAGTGGTACCAAATGAGCAAAGTTTAGTGAGTGCGAGAAGCCGAATTAAATCTGCGGAATTGTCTTATAAAAATTCTAAAACCTTGTACGACAGAAATAAAACTTTATATGATAAGGGAGTGGTTTCTAGGCAAGATTTTGAAAACAATGAACTGTCCTTAAACCAGGCTAACGAAAATTTAAGTCAGGCGAAGAACGATTACCAAATTATAAGACGAGGCTCTTTGTCTGGAGGAAGCGCAGCGAATACAAATATAACTGCACAAATTTCTGGAACCATATTAGAAATTCCAATTAGAGAAGGCGATCAAGTGATTCAAAGTAATAACTTTAATGCAGGAACTACGATTGCTACTATTGCCGATATGAGTAAAATGATTTTCGAAGGGAAAGTAGATGAGGCTGAAGTAGGAAAGCTGGAGGAAGGTAAAGAAATAAAGGTTGTGCTAGGTGCAATTAATGAGAAGGAATTTCCAGCAAAACTAACCTTTGTGGCGCCAAAAGGGAAAGAAGAAAATGGCGCTGTACAGTTTACCATTAAGGCCGATGTTAGAGTAGAGCGGTCTACTAAAATTAGAGCAGGGTACAGTGCAAATGCCGAGATAGAAATGGAAAGTAAAGACAGTGTATTGGTTATTAAAGAATCCTTACTTCAATTTAATAGAATTACAGAGAAACCGTTTGTTGAAATTAAAACTGGAGACGGAAAATACAAAAAGAAAAATGTAAAGACCGGCTTGTCTGATGGGATAAATGTAGAAATAACCGAAGGCGTTAAAGAAGAAGACAAAATAAAAGTATGGAACAAAGCATCAAAAGATAATGAAGATGAAGAAGATGAAGACTAACAAAAAAATTCTACTCGATTTCAGAAATCAGGTAAGTACAAAAACTAGTGTACTAATTGCTATAGTATTATTAAGTTTTTTGGGTAATGCTCAAGATAAAAAATGGACCTTGCAAGAAGCTGTAAATCATGCGTTAGAGCATAATATATCGGTACAACAAAGTAATAACACTTTGTTGGGGAATGAACAAGACATTAAAGCTGCAAAAGGGCAGTTTTTACCTTCAGTTAGTGGTAGTGCAGGTCATAATTTAACCCTAGGTAACGCACAGTTATTTCCAGGGCAATTTGTAGACCGAACAGCAAATAGTACGAATATAGGCATTGGCGCAAATCAAACGGTTTTTAATGGGTTTAGAACGACCAATCTTTATAAGCAATCTCAATTAAACTTGGAGGCCAGTGAGCTAGAGTTAGCGCGTATAAAAGATGATATTTCATTAAATGTGGTTAATGGCTATTTAAATATTTTATTCAATAAAGAAAATTTAGAAATTGCGAAATCGCAATACGATTTTACCAAAAAACAATTAGAGCAAGTAAAACAGTTGGTAGAAGCTGGAGTACAGCCTCGTGCTAATATTTTTGATACGGAAGCAACATTAAGCACAGATTTACAAAATGTGACTATAGCAGAAAATAATTATGAGTTATCCTTGTTAAATTTATCGCAACTTTTACAAGTGGAGTTTTCTGGGTTTGATATTGCAAAAATAGAGATAAACACACCATCGTCTGAGTTGCTGTACACGAGTATTGATCCTATTTTAGAATATGCCATAGAAAACAGAAATGAGATTAAATTTGCAGAAAAAAATATTGAATTATCAAAATTAGGAACCCAGCTCTCTAAGAGTGGTTTTTACCCAAATGTTACTGCGGGTTATTCTTTTGGATCTAATGCGTTTTATACCAATTTAACCGATATCGAGGATTCATTTTTCAATCAATTAAACGATCAGAAATCGCACAATTTGAGGTTAAGTGTAAATGTGCCCATCTTTTCCCAATATCAAAATAAAACGGCAGTAGCAAAAGCTAAAATTCAAGAAGATAATGCCCAGTTAAACCTTGAACAAGCCAAACTAAATTTGCAAACGAACATACAACGTGCGTTTACTGATGCAAAATCGGCCTTTAGAGCATACGAAGCGGCTAAAAAATCTTTAGAAGCCCAAAAAACAGCATTTAATAATGCTAGCGAACGTTATAATATAGGGGCTATGAATGCTTTTGATCTGGAACAATCGCGATTGCGACTAGTTAATGCAGAGGCGTCTCTGGTCAATGCAAAATATGATTTTGTTTTTAAAACTAAAGTTTTAGATTTTTATCTCGGGAAACCAATTACGCAATAATTTTGGCACTAATATTAAGTATTGAAACCACGACTACCAATTGTTCTGTTTCTCTTTCTAAACACGGAGAAACTTTACTTTTAAAAGAAGACTATGGTGAAAATTTTTCTCATGCCGAGCGTTTACACGTTTATATAAATGAGTTAATAGAAGAAGCAAACGTTAAAAGAGAAGACATAGATGCCATTGCGGTTAGTAAAGGGCCAGGCTCTTATACAGGATTACGTATTGGTGTTTCTGCTGCTAAAGGCTTGTGTTATGCACTAGATATTCCTCTACTATCGGTTTCTACCTTAGAGGCTTTAGCTTGCCAAGTGAAAATAGATAAAGGTATTATTATACCTATGTTAGATGCCAGACGCTTAGAGGTGTATTCTGCTGTTTTTTCTTCAACATATAAGTCTTTGAGAGCAATAAAAGCTGAGGTTTTAGGTGAACATTCTTTTAGTGACTATTTAGAAAACCATTCGGTTTATTTTATAGGAAATGGGGTAGAGAAGACAAAAACATTAATAACTCACCCGAATGCCAATTTTATAGAAGGGAAGTTGCCTTCTGCCAATGAAATGGGTGCTTTAGCTTATAATAAATACAAAATAAGCGACATCGAAAATGTCGCTTATTTTGAACCTTACTATTTAAAAGATTTTGTGGCGATTAAGCCTAAACCTAAGTTCTAATTACTTATTAGGAACATAAGGTTTTTCAATCTCTACAGCATGAGGGTAAGGAATTTCAATACCTGCTTTATCAAGTGCAATTTTACATTGTTCTAAAGTCCCAAAATAAACATCCCAATAATCGGCAACAGAAGAAAAAGGCCTAACGGCAAAATTAACCGAACTGTCTGCTAATTCGGAAACGCTTACACTAGGTGCAGGATCTTTTAATACCTTAGGGTTAGAAGTCAAGACCTCCATTAATACTGATTTTGCTTTTTGAATGTCTTCGTCATAGCCTACACCAATAGTTAAATCGACTCTTAATTTTCCTTCACTTGTAAAGTTTGTAATATTACCATTTGAAAGTGGGCCATTAGGAATAATAACCTCTTTATTATCTGGTGTTACTAATTTTGTCGTGAAAATTTCTATTTCTTTTACTACACCAGTTTCTCCTTGAGCGGTTATAAGATCACCAATTTTTATGGGCTTAAAAATCATTAGTAAAACACCTCCAGCAAAGTTTGCCAAAGAACCTTGTAGTGCCATACCAACGGCCAGACCACCAGCAGCTAAAATGGCAGCGAAAGAAGTGGTTTCTACTCCAAGCTGACCTAGAATGGCTAGGATTAATAGTATTTTTAAAATCCAGCCTATTAAATTAAGTAAGAATTTTTTTAAGCTTTCGTCATAATTTCTTTTAGACATTAAATTACCAGCAGCTTTCGTAAGCTTTTTAATAATCCAAGAGCCTATCATCCATATAACAATTGCTCCTATTATTTTAATACCATACTCGGTAGCAAAGCCTGTAACTTTGCCAATAACGTTTTCTAAATCCATAA
>CALDCO010000190.1 GCA_937937185.1 uncultured Flavobacteriaceae bacterium | reverse complement strand
TTTAAATAACACATTAAAAGTGGTTAAACTTCCATAAATACGGGTAATGTATTGCTGTAAATCTACTTTTTCTTGTTTCTCTAAATGACTAGAATTTACTTTTTGTTCCATCACACGTAAGCGGTCTCTAACCATAATAATTTTATTAAAAAAATCGTCAATTTTAATTTCTTTACTTTGTAAATTAGTATCGCCAGCTTCTAATATTAATTTTCCGCCTTTCCACTTATCGGCTATCGGAACAACCTCACTAATATCACTATACTGTTTCAAAATTTGTCGCAAACTGCTTTCTACTTCAAAAAAACTAATCGTATCGACATCGTCTTCAGCAGCTTCTATAACCTCATATTCAGAATCAATATCTATGGTTTCTAATCCATTCTCGATAAAGGTTACCCAATAATGTTTTGAGGTAACGTTGGTGACTACACCTTTACCAAATTCCGCATGGTTTATTCTTGAACCTATTCCTAGTATTTTCATAGTTATTTTATCGCTAGAGTGTGCCTCTTTTTTAAAATTAAACGAGTTCTTTTACTTTTTCCATAATATTTTGAGATTTTTAGGACAAATATGAAGCACTAAAGTATAAAAAAATAGGGATAATTCATAAGATCTTTGCGCTAGTAGAAATGGGCTTCATTAAAAAATCATAAGTAACTTCACTTTAAAAAGAGGTCTAAAAAACCTAACTTTGCAAATCTGTAAAAATCTTACAGAAATTATCGGTTGTATGACAAACTTTGAAGAAAATATTGAAGTAAAAGGTGCCAGAGCGCATAATTTAAAAAATATAGATGTTAGCATTCCTAGAGAAAAACTCGTTGTTATTACTGGCTTATCGGGTAGCGGGAAATCGTCTTTAGCTTTTGATACCATTTATGCGGAAGGACAACGCCGTTATATCGAAACTTTTTCGGCTTATGCTAGGCAATTTTTAGGTGGTTTAGAGCGACCAGATGTCGACAAAATTGATGGTTTGTCTCCCGTTATTGCCATAGAACAAAAAACAACAAGCAAGTCGCCTCGATCTACAGTAGGAACGATTACAGAAATATACGACTTCTTAAGGTTGTTATTTGCTCGCGCCAGTGACGCTTACAGTTTTAATACTGGAGAAAAAATGATAAGCTATAGTGATGAGCAAATTAAATCACTCATTATAAAAAGCTATAAAGGAAAACGAATCAATATTTTATCTCCAGTTGTTCGTTCGCGTAAAGGCCATTATCGCGAACTTTTTGAACAAATTGCGAAACAAGGCTTTGTAAAAGTAAGAACCGATGGAGAAATTAGAGATCTGGTTAAAGGCATGAAACTAGATCGTTATAAGAATCATGATATCGAGATTGTAATAGACCGCTTAAAAATAGATGACACCATAAACAATGATAAACGCTTAGACGAAACCATAAACACGGCAATGTATCATGGGAATGATGTCCTTATGGTTATCGATCAAGATACCCAAGATACCCGATATTTTAGTCGTAGTTTAATGTGTCCAACTTCTGGGATTTCCTATCCAAATCCCGAACCCAATAATTTTTCTTTTAATTCTCCCAAAGGGGCTTGTCCAAACTGTAATGGTATTGGTACTTTACACCAAGTAAACGAAGAGAAAATAATCCCAAACGATTCCATTTCAATTAGTGCAGGTGCATTGGCACCTCACGGTCCAGAAAAAAAGAGCTGGATTTTTAAACAGTTTGAAATCATTGCGCAACGCTTTAATTTTAAATTAACAGACGCTTACAAAACAATTCCTGAAAAAGCAAAGCAAATTATTTTATATGGAGGTAACGAAAAATTTTCAGTAGAAAGTAAATCGTTGGGGATTACTAGGGATTATAAAATAGATTTTGAAGGGGTTGCTAATTTTATCGAAAACCAATACAAAACGGCTGAATCTACATCACTTAAACGATGGGCTAAAGGCTATATGGATAAAGTGAATTGTCCTGAATGCAATGGCGCGCGATTAAGAAAGGAATCGCTCTTTTTTAAAGTAAATAATGAAAATATAGCCCAATTAGCCAATAAAGATATTGTTGATTTAGCTGAATGGTTTAATGACTTATCAAAAAACTTATCCAATAAACAATTAAAAATTGCCGAAGAAATTATCAAAGAAATAAAAACGCGATTACAGTTTTTATTAGATGTAGGTTTAGATTATTTATCATTAAACAGAAGCTCTAAGTCCCTTTCTGGCGGTGAAGCACAACGCATTCGTTTGGCCACACAAATAGGATCGCAACTTGTAGGTGTTTTGTATATTCTTGATGAGCCTAGTATTGGTTTACACCAACGCGATAATGAGAAATTAATAAATTCTTTATTATCACTTCGAGATATAGGGAATTCTATTATTGTTGTAGAACACGATAAAGACATGATTGAAAAAGCCGATCATGTTATAGACATTGGCCCGAAAGCAGGACGTTATGGAGGGGAAATAATTAGCGAAGGCACCCCTAAAGAGTTATTAAAACAGAATACGCTAACAGCCCAATATCTTAATGGTAAAAAGGAGATAGAAGTCCCAAAAAAACGCAGAAAAGGTAATGGTGAATTTCTAGAGATTAAAGGCTGTACGGGAAATAATTTAAAAAACATATCGGTAAAATTTCCTTTGGGAAAAATGATAGGCGTTACTGGCGTTTCTGGAAGCGGAAAATCGACTTTAATTAACGAAACCCTCTACCCTATTTTAAATGCGCATTATTTTAATGGGGTAAAAAAACCTATGCCTTATAAAAGTATTAAGGGCCTAGAACATATCGATAAAGTCATAGACATAAATCAATCGCCCATTGGGAGAACACCAAGAAGTAATCCTGCAACCTATACAGGTACATTTAGTGAAATTAGAAGTTTATTTGCTAAAATCCCTGAAGCCATGATTCGTGGCTACAAACCCGGTCGCTTTAGTTTTAATGTTGCTGGCGGGCGATGCGAGACTTGTAAAGGTGGGGGTTTAAGGGTTATTGAAATGAATTTTCTTCCAGATGTTTATGTAGCTTGCGAAACTTGCCAAGGAAAACGTTTTAACAGAGAAACTTTAGAAATTAGATACAAGGGAAAAAGTATTAGTGATGTATTAAACATGACGATTAATGATGCTGTAGATTTCTTTGAAAACATTCCAAAAATTTTTAGAAAATTAAAAACCATAAAAGATGTTGGTTTAGGCTATATTACATTAGGACAACAAAGCACCACACTTTCTGGAGGTGAGGCGCAGCGTATTAAATTAGCTACTGAATTAAGTAAAAGAGATACTGGAAACACCTTTTATATTCTAGATGAACCCACTACTGGTTTGCATTTTGAAGATATTCGTGTACTTATGATTGTGCTTAATAAACTAACAAACAAAGGAAATACAGTAGTAATCATTGAGCATAACTTAGATGTTATTAAAACTGTAGATCATCTTATTGACATTGGTTATGAAGGTGGTAAAGGTGGTGGACAGGTTGTTGCTGAAGGTACTCCTGAACAAGTCGCTAAACATAAAAAAAGTTACACTGCTAAGTTTTTAAAAAAAGAACTCCATACAACATAGTTACTGTCGCTCAAATATCAATTAAGAACCCTATGATAATCTCTCGCTTTTTTCTAAACGTTTAGCTGATGAAATTTGCCATTAATTTTAATCTGAATTGATAGATTTTGTTACATTATTAATTATTTTTAAGTCATTTTTGTATTAAAAAAAACATGTTTTTCATCGGATATTAAATGTAATTCGTCAGTTAAAATACACTTTATCGATTATTATTGCATTTCATCTAATATTTAACATTAAATATTTAACATTTATTTCTCGTAAAGAATTAAATTATATATTTACCTGTTAATTAATCTATTTTCCCTCCAAAGATTAAGTGAATATTAATTCATTATAGTGAATTAAAAATGTGAAATGTGTAAATGAATTTTGAAGGTTTTTGTCTCAAAATTTTATCATAACAACCATAAAACAAAAATTATTTAACAAAATCATAACTCGTTAAAATCGAGACCAAATTTAACCTTATTAACCTACTCCTATGAGAAAACTACTTTTCTTATTTGCGTTTATGACATTTAGTATAAACGCTTTCGCTCAAACATTCAATTACCAAGCTGTAGCCAGAGATAATTCTGGAGACCTATTAATTAATCAAAATTTAGGTATAAAAACTTCCATTCGCTTCAATAGCGCTACAGGAACTATTGTGTACTCCGAGGAACATAATACAAATACCAATAATTACGGTATTTTTAATTTAGCCATAGGTGGTGGAAATAACCCTAGTACTAATTTCGATAGTATTGATTGGAGTACTGGAGACTATTGGTTAGAAATAGCAATCGATACCTCGGGCGGGACTAACTATGCCATTGTTGGAGCCAGTCAATTAAGAGCCGTTCCAATAGCAATGTATGCAGCATCTGGATCCGAAGGGCCAGCTGGGCCTCAAGGAGCACAAGGACCGCAGGGCGAACAAGGGATACAAGGTGAGCAAGGTATAGCTGGTGCAGATGGTGCTGTTGGACCTCAAGGACCGCAAGGCGAACAAGGGCTTCAAGGTGAGCAAGGAATACAAGGTGAACAAGGACCACAAGGTGAGCAAGGATTACAAGGGGAACAAGGATTACAAGGTGAACAAGGCCTTCAAGGTGAACAAGGACCACAAGGGGAACAAGGTTTACAAGGTGAACAAGGGCTTCAAGGAGAAGCTGGACCGCAAGGTGAGCAAGGCTTACAAGGTGAGCAAGGCCTTCAAGGAGAACAAGGACCACAGGGTGAGCAAGGTATACAAGGAGAAGCTGGGCCACAAGGTGAGCAAGGTGTAGCTGGTGAACAAGGACCGCAAGGAGAACAAGGAATTCAAGGTGAAGCTGGACCGCAAGGTGAGCAAGGTTTACAAGGGGAACAAGGTTTACAAGGTGAGCAAGGAATACAAGGAGAACAAGGACTTCAAGGTGAGCAAGGAATACAAGGTGAACAAGGGCTTCAAGGTGAACAAGGACCACAAGGTGAGCAAGGCCTTCAAGGAGAACAAGGACCACAGGGCGAACAAGGTATCGCTGGTGCAGATGGTGCTGTTGGACCTCAAGGACCGCAAGG
>CALDCO010000189.1 GCA_937937185.1 uncultured Flavobacteriaceae bacterium | reverse complement strand
AAATCTTTAAGAGAACGCTTGCCTGTAAAATAAGAATCGTCGTATACGTTTTCTAATTCACCATCAACAATAGCTTTGGTTAAGACATCGTATAAAGAACGTCTATTACTACCAATATTATTGGTGTCTACAGGATAGTATAGTGGAAAATTAACTCGTTCGTCTAATACTATTTTTTCCCAAATCATTTTAGAGTATAATATGTCTCTATCGCCAACATAACCATAATCTAATGGCTCATCTTTATCTAAAGCTATTTGCTCTGCCGTTTTAACACCGATCTCTTCTGGAGTTTTCGCTCCTAAAATGTTAATCTGTGAAAAGCTCGTTGAAGCTATTAAAGCTATAGATAGGGTTAATAAAAAAGATTTAATATTCATCTTACTATATAATTTAAGGGTTACTTATTGCAATCGTTATCTAGTGTGTTTATTTTAATTAGATAATTCAACAATAATTGGTGCTGCTGGCTTAATTTTTGGTCCAGGAGATTTTGATTTAATATCAAAAATCTGTACGGATGCACCACGTTTTGCTTTACGTAAAGCGTTCTTAGCCGCACCATTTAATCGACTTCCTTGTACCGTTACACTTGGTGCTCCAGGTACTTTAAATTTAAACCCAGTAACCGTTAGTGGTAAATCAAAATCAAAATCTTTAAGTACAGCAGATATTTTACCTATTTCTACATTATTTCTAGGCAATTTAAATGCACCATCTTTACCAGCAATTTGTCCAACTGGCGCAGGAATGTCTTTAATTCTAAATGTTTTCTTGTCGCTTGCTCTAGAACCATCATCTAAAGTAGCAGAGACATTAATTGTTACTTGTTTGCCAGAAGTTGGCACCATAACATATTTCCCAGCTTTCCCAGCTTTTCTTAATCCAGAGCCACTGGCACTTACTTTGTTATCTGGTACTCCAGCAAAAGAGATGGTCATCGGGTTTTGAACCCCACGATAGACCACATTCATTTTATCTGCTGATATCGTCGCCGAGTTAGGGCGAGGAACCACTACATAATTACCAAGAATAGGAATTTCTAGAGGTTTACCATCTTCTAAGAAAGTAAATTTACCCTCTACTTTGTGTTCACCTACATTACCTACATTAAATTTAAGTGCTGCAGCACCTAATGAATCAATCGCGCCTTCAGCTTCTAAATCTATTTTTTGACCTTGAACAACAAGATTTGTAGGGACTACGTTAGCATATTTTCCTAATACAACACGTCCTTGAAACTTTTCTCCTGCAAAAAACGCAGATTTATCGGCCAAGACGATTGCTTGATAGTTTTTAAGTGATACTGCACTATCTAATGTATTTCCAAGGAAAATGTTAAACATATTAGCTTCAGTCGCTTTAATGTCATTTTGCATTGCCGATAACTTAGTAATAGAAGCTATAGTAGGAAAGCCTTTGTAATGGTAATCTAACCATAATTTTTTAGCTCCATCATTTGCTTTAACATCTTCTACATTAAATCTTCTATCAAAATTTTCTATAGCTTTAAGATATTTAACATCGTTACCAACAACGGCTTTAACATCTTCTTTATACTTTTTGATGGAAGCCATTATTTCTTTACCTGTAGCACTTAATCGATCTCCAGCAAACCATTTTTCGTCAATATAATCACCTTTATCCATGAGCTCATAAGGCAATTTTCCAGTTTTAGGATCAGCTTGAAATTTGCTACCTTTTAAGACATCTCTTTTAACACCTTCTAAATAAGTATAGAACTTAGTAGATAGTTGAGTAATTTGTTCTGCTTTTCCAGCAGCCACTTTAAAATCCTCAGGTTTTTCTTCAGCTTTCAACTTTAAAGCTGCAAGTGTTTTCTCATTAGCTTCTTTTGCTACTACATTAGCATCAGAAAACTTTTCTTCCATTAAACCAAAAGCAGAAAGAACTTCCTTAGACATATTTAGTGCTAGCATGGCTATAAGCACTAAATACATTAAGTTAATCATTTTTTGCCTTGGTGATAATTTATTATCTGCCATATCTAATTAGATTTTAAATTTAAAAGTTAGACTAATTAGTTTTTGTTCATTGCAGATAGCATGCCACCGTATACACCATTTAAAGATGATAAGTTAGATGCTAAAGATTGCATTTGCTCTTTTAATTTAGAAGCATTCTCTACAGACTCGGCATTTATTTGAGCTTGTCTGCTAGCGCTTTCCATTTGTGCTTTGTATAAGCTATTTAATGACTCCATTTGTGCAGCTGCTAAAGACATTTCTTCACCATACTTTTTGGTTGCAGCAATAGAATCTACAGTAGGAGAGATTCCTTTTGCAGCACCTTCAAAGTTTTTAATGCTGTTGCCTAAGCTAGACATCAATTCTGCATCTATTTTTGCTTCTTTTAATAAGCCATCTAATTTCTTAGATAATAATCCTTCTGCATCTTTAGGCTCACCTTTCTTTCCTTTAGACAGTCCTCCTGCTAATTCAGGATAAACTAAAGACCAATCTGGATCATCATGAACAGGCTCGAATGCAGATAAAAAGAATATTAAAGCTTCGGTACCCAATCCTGCTATTAACATAATTGAAGCTCCAGGCCAGTGCATTAATTTAAATAATGCGCCTAAGATTACCACTGCAGCACCGATTCCGTATGCATATGCCATAAATTTTTTGTATCCACTTGTTGTTGTTGCCATAATTTCTAAGTTTTTTTGTCGTTATTTTTAGTAGTTAATTTATTAAAGTTAGTTGTTACACCTATTTTACTAGCTGTAATTTAATTAGTTTAAACTTTGGTGTTATTTATTTTTTGTACTTGTTATGTCTGTTCCTAAGTAATCTTGAACGGTTCTAAAGCCAATGAAGCTTCTTGCAGAATCTGCATATTCATAATCTCTAGAACTTACTTGTAAGAAGTATGCCACATCTTTCCATGAGCCCCCACGAACTACCTTTTTCTGGTTGTCTGCATCGTTTACACTTGGATTTATTGTTGACATGTACTCATAGGAGCTTGGCTCATAGGATGCATTTACCCATTCTGAAACATTACCTGCCATGTTATATAAGTCAAAATCATTTGGCTCGTAAGCATCAGCTTCCACAGTGTATAAGGCTTGGTCTGCGGCATAATCGCCACGAAGTGGTTTAAAATTTGCCATAAAACAACCTCTGTCGTTTTTAGTATAAGGCCCTCCCCAAGGGAAAGACGCTGCTTGTAGACCACCTCTGGCCGCATATTCCCATTCTGCTTCTGAAGGTAATCTATATGAATTTACAAAATGTCTTTTCTTTTCTTTTCTGTAGGCATTATGGTACATTGTACGCCATTGGCAGAATGCTTTCGCTTGTTTCCAAGATACGCCTACAACAGGGTAATCGCCATATGCATCATGCCAAAAATAATCATTATGCATAGGTTCGTTATATGAGTACGCAAAATCTCTAATCCAAGCCGTTGTATCTGGATAGATAACCACTTCTTCTTTTACAATAACATCTTTACGTCTTAAGTTTCTGTTCTTAGCTGCTTTTTGAATATCCATATAAGAATATTGAAATTTAAATTTCGCAACATCCCAAGTGCGCTGTCCATTGTAAGATTCCTCTATAGAAAGGTACATGGTATCCATAACTTCTGCGTAGTACTCGTCTGGGTATTCGCCTTTGTCAAAAATCAAATCTACGTCGTGATTTAATTTTCTACCTTCGTAACCTGTTTCGCCCATACCGCTGTAATTGTCTAGCATGTACTTTTCATAAACAGACATGTTAGCCGTATCGGCATCCTTAAACGCAAATTGACCTATACCTGCCGATTTTCTATCATCACTAGGAGTTTCTCCTACTTCATCAGCTAAAATTGCAAGTTTTGTACGAATTGTAGAATCTCTTACCCATTCTACAAATTGGCGATACTCACTATTAGTGATTTCAGTTTCATCCATGTAAAATGCTCGAACTGTAACTGTTTTAGCTGGAGCATCTTGTATTCCTGCTAAATCATCATCGGCTTTACCCATAATAAAGGATCCTCCAGGTATCAATGCCATACCATATGGCTTCTCTGGATGCCATTTCTTCCCTTTTACACCTACCAATTGCCCTCTATCTCCAGAACCACAACTTGCGAGTAGTGCAAAAACTGCTGTTATTAATAAAAACTTCTTCATTTTCATATAAAACTGATGGTTAATTATTTATTGTCATATTTTTCAGACTGTAAACTTATTTATATTTTTTTTAAGAAACAACTTTTAAAAAAAAAACAGTCACTTTTACATCCATAAAAGCTTGCTTTTTATCGATAATATTACAGTTTCGTTCTTATTTCCTAAATTATTTTGTTAATTTTCAATCAATTACCTAAATGTTATTCTTCTGGTAAGCTTTATACCATCTATTAGGTATTTTATTTTCGCAAGCCTCTATATAATCTTTGTGCGTGCAAGGTAATAACGTATGCTTTTTCAGTTTATTGTTAATATTTCCTAAAAAAGGAATTTCTATCCACCAACGCCCAGTATCAGTGGATTTATAAAAAATCAATTCTTCAGAATCTGTTAATGTTGTGTACTTTTGGTACTTGTTTTCATTGGTAAAAACATCGTCTTTTACTCTACAATTAACCCCTTCTATAAAATACCATAGCATTTGAGCAACAAGCATCGCAGTCATTTCATCGTCTTGAGAAGGTTTATATTCATATATCCCAAAAGAACTTACTTTATTGCTTATTCCTGCATAGCGAGAAACGGCACATATTTCTTTTCCTGTTAAACCATTTGGAGACTGCCGTTGCTTTACACTTACTTCGGAAGCTTTTACAGCGCCCAGATCAACACTTACAATATTGGCATCTCGCATTACTGGCTCAACTATGGTAACGTCGTGGCTCACTTCTCCTAACCGATAAGATTCGAAATACAATTGTTCCATTAAATCGATTTCTTCTTGAGAATTAAAATAGGTTTGATAGCCTATGGCTGAATAATTAAATAAGTTGTAGGGTTGGTCTAAAATAATCTTGCCAACAAAGCTATTATTATTTATTGGTTTTGAAGCGTCGCCTAAATCAAACCGAGCATCTACATTAACCACATTTATCATAGGCATTAAACTGTCGTAAGCACGGTAATTGGCATAAGTTAAATCTTGACTCCCTCCTATTATAATGGGAAGTATTCTTTTTTGAATTAATAAGGCAAGCGTTTCTTTTAAAGCAAAATAGGTATCCTCGACTGTTTCTCCTTTATTGATGTCGCCTAAATCTGCAATAGCAGTATTCCATGTTCCTGGGAATAATGAATAAAAAGACTTTCTTATTTCACTTAGGTTAAATTCTTCTCCTATGTAATTTATATCGCCCCTGTCTTCTAGAACTCCTATAATCGCAATGCTTACGTCGTCTATATCAGGAATACCATTTTGATTAGAATGAATTTCAATTTTTCGCCCTAATGCTTGAGGTGACAATAACTCATTATGAGCCAATACTGCATCTGAAACTGGAGATAAAAAATTAAAATTCATTTTTTATTTCTTTTTAGTCGCTGTTTTCTTCTTTTTTGCTGCCGTTTTTTTCTTTGGTGCATTTTTCTCTAAAATGGCTTTTACGTCGTCTAAAGTTAGTTTTGCAGCATCTACCGTTTTTGGTAATTCAATTTTTACTTTCCCTTTCAAAATATTATGCCTGCCCCAGCGCGCTTTCTCGACACGAATACCTTCCTCTTCCCAATTATGAACTACTTTGTCTATTTCTTTCTGGATTTTCAATTCTATCAGTTCAATTAAGTCGGCCTCAGATAGATTGTCCCAATCGTATTTTTTATTCACGTTAATAAACATCCCATTCCATTTAATGAATGGTCCAAAACGCCCTTTTCCTTTGGTTACACCTTCGCCTTTATAAGTATATATTGGTGCATCTGCTTTTTGTTTTTCTTTAATTAACACAATCGCATCTTCTAGTTCTACCGCTAAAGGATCTTCACCTTTGGGTAGCGATACAAATGCAGCACCAAATTTTACGTACGGTCCAAAACGCCCATTATTAACAAGTACTTCTTCGCCTTCATAGGTTCCTAAATTTTTTGGCAATTGAAATAAGTCCATCGCTTCCTCAAAACTAATGGAACTCAATTGTTGGTCTGGGCTTAAACTAGCAAAAGTTGGTTTGTCTTCATCATCGACTGTTCCCATTTGAACCATGGGTCCAAATTTCCCTAATCTTACACTTACTTGTTTTCCTGTCTTGGGGTCTTTACCTAATATGCGTTCTCCAGATTCTCTTTCGGCATTTTCTTGAACATCGACGACTTTAGGGTGAAAGTCTTTATAAAACGATTTCATTACTTTCTTCCAATCTTCTTTTCCATCTGCGATATCGTCAAATTGGTTTTCAACTTTAGCCGTAAAATTATAATCTAATATGGTTTCGAAGTGATTCACTAAAAAATCGGTCACTATCATTCCTATATCTGTAGGCACTAACTTTCCTTTGTCTGAACCTACTTTCTCTGATAATAAATGATCTTTAACCTTATTTTCTTTAAGAACTAATTGCGTATAATTTCGTTCTGCACCTTCTATAGTCCCTTTTTCTACATATTTTCTATTTTGAATGGTTGTAATTGTTGGCGCATAAGTTGACGGTCTTCCAATGCCTAACTCTTCTAACTTTTTTACTAAAGAGGCTTCTGTATATCTATATGGCGCTCTTGAATAACGCTCAGTCGCATTAATATAATTATTGAATAGGGTTTCATTTACCTTCATTGCCGGTAGCATCCCTTCTTGTTCGGCATCTTCATCGTCAGTTCCTTCTAAATAAACTTTTAAAAATCCTTCAAACTTAATCACTTCACCATTCGCAGTAAATGTTTCTCCATGCGAAGCTGCATTTATTTTTACATTGGTACGTTCTAATTTTGCATCACTCATTTGAGAAGCAATAGCGCGTTTCCATATCAACTCATACAACCTTGTTTGATCATAATCTAAACCTGCAGAATGCGCAGCAAAATTTGTAGGTCGAATCGCTTCGTGAGCTTCTTGGGCGCCTTTAGCTTTACTTTTAAATTTTCGTTCATTATGAAAATCATTACCATAGGCTTTAATAATTTCAGCCTCCGCTCCTTTTCTTGCTTCATCTGATAGGTTTACACTATCTGTTCTCATGTAAGTAATTAAACCCGCCTCGTATAATCGTTGAGCCATGGTCATAGTTTTACTTACCGAAAAATAGAGTTTTCTTGATGCTTCTTGCTGTAAAGTAGAAGTGGTAAATGGTGCTGCAGGCGATTTTTTTGCTGGTTTCTTTTCTAGATTAGAAACCTTAAAAGTCGTATTCGTATTTTCGTTTAAAAAGGCTAATGCTTCGGCTTTCGTTTTTATCGTTTTTGGTAATTTGGCTTTAAAAGATTGCCCTGCTTGGTTAGAAAACTCGGCATCTATTCTGTATGAAGCTTCAGCTTTAAAACTTTGAATTTCTCGCTCTCTTTCAACAATTAATCGTACCGAAACAGACTGTACACGACCAGCCGAAAGCCCTCCTTTTACTTTCCGCCACAATACGGGAGACAATTCATAACCCACTATTCTGTCAAGTACACGACGTGCTTGTTGCGCATCTACTAAATCGTAATCTATTTTTCTTGGGTTTTCTACCGCTTTTTGAATCGCCGATTTTGTAATCTCATGAAATACAATACGTCTGGTTTTTTCTTTGTCTAATTTCAACGACTCTGCCAAATGCCACGCAATAGCTTCTCCTTCTCGATCTTCATCACTGGCCAACCAAATCAGCTCAGCTTTCTTCGCTAATTCTTTTAGTTTTTTTACTACTGCTTTTTTATCGGTCGACACTTCATAGGTAGGATCAAAATCACCTTCTACATCTACTCCCAACTCTTTAGAGGGTAAGTCTGAAATGTGCCCAAAACTAGATTCTACTTTAAAATCTTTTCCTAAAAACTTCTCTATAGTCTTGGCTTTTGCAGGCGACTCTACTATTACTAAATTTTTTGCCATGTATTGCTTTTTTAAAAAGGCAAAGGTATATCAAAAAAAATTTATCTCCGTAATTTTATAATTTTTCAACCTTTTTTTGAAACTGTTTAAAAATTATAGGCGTAAGTCATACTGCCATAAATTTGTCCATAAGCACGAGGCGATTCTTTGCTTATAAAATGGTATTCTAAAGAAATTAAATGACGCTTGCTTTTGTAATACAACCCTGTTTTTGCACTTAGTACATGGTTAATTATGTCTGTCGTGTAAAGGGTATCGTTATTATTAAGATCGCCTTGAATAAGGGTGTTGTGCAATACATATTTATAGTTAGCCCCTAAAATGCCATAAAACTCGTTACTAGAATTAGTCTTTAAGACACCAATTCTAGACGTGTCATCAAAACGATTTAATTTCCCTAAAGCAAAATCAAAACCTGTGGCGATGTTAATATCTTTTAACCCTAAGGCGGTTTCTATTTTATAATCGAATGCACTATATTTACTAGAAATAAGATTATAAACATATTTCGCATTGAGGTTTACCAAGAATTTATTTCCTATTTCTTGTTCCCATTTAGGCACTTCAATATCTAACAAATTATGCCACCAAGTTTGCAAATCGCCCGCTCCAGATTGTTCTCCTGTAAGTCCAATTTCAACCCCCAGAATAATCGCCTGCTTTTGTTTCACAGAATGCACTCGGCTTGTAAACCCCAACCATCCTGCATAAGGCCTGTCGTAATCCAACACGTTAGTAGAGGTTAAATTAGAAGGTGTATAGGTTTGTTGAAGTAAAACGAACTCTATTTGTAATTTTTGGTTTTCAGTTTTAAAAAACAAAAAATTAGTTTCTAAGCTAAACGCGTAAGAGATAAATAAACCATTAGTGTAGTATTGATCTAATAATGCCCATTTGTCATTCTCTATGGTAAGACTTAGCCTATTGTTTAAGTCTTGCGAATTAACAACAAAAGCATTAATCATTATAAATAGATAGAACTTGTTCAATACATTGATTTATAGGGTAGTCATAAATTTACATAAAAAATTTCTTTATATAGACTGTCATTTTGTCACTATCTTAAAAATAATTCTATCTTTGCATACTTATTGAGCGTATAGACATTCAATTTAACTATGAAGAAAATAATGGACGAAAAACGACAAGGGCAATCGCTCATCATAGAATCTATAAAGAATAATTCTAAAAAATTATTTATAGAGAGTTATGGTTGTGCCATGAATTTTAGTGATAGTGAAATTGTTGCTTCTATACTTTTAAAGCAAGGGTTTAATACCACTAAACACCTGGAGGAAGCAGATTTAGTGCTGGTAAACACCTGTTCGATTCGTGACAAAGCAGAGCAAACGGTTCGCAAACGCTTAGAAAAATACAACGCCGTAAAGCGCATTAACCCTAAAATGAAAGTGGGTGTTTTAGGCTGTATGGCCGAACGTTTAAAAAGTAAATTCCTTGAAGAAGAAAAAATTGTAGACCTTGTTGTAGGACCAGATGCTTATAAAGATTTACCGCATCTTGTTGCTGAAGTTGAAGAAGGCAGAAACGCGGTTAATGTTGTGCTCTCAAAAGACGAAACCTACGGCGATATTTCTCCTGTTCGACTAAATAGTAATGGTATTACTGCACTAGTTTCCATTACACGTGGGTGTGATAATATGTGTACCTTTTGCGTGGTTCCTTTTACTCGCGGCAGAGAGCGAAGTCGTGACCCGCAAAGCATCATTGAAGAAATTAATGATTTGGCAAACAAAGGTTATAAAGAAATTACTTTACTGGGCCAAAATGTAGACAGTTACCTGTGGTATGGTGGTGGCTTAAAAAAAGATTTTGAAAAAGCCAGCGATATGCAAAAAGCAACTGCTGTAAACTTCTCAAAACTGTTATCGCTTTGTGCCAAAAGCCAACCAAAAATGCGCATTCGTTTTTCAACATCTAATCCACAAGACATGTCTTTAGAGGTAATTAGAACGATGGCCAAATACCCAAATATTTGTAATCATATTCATTTGCCCGTTCAAAGTGGAAGTAATCGAATTTTAAAAGCCATGAACCGATTGCACACCCGAGAAGAGTATTTCACATTAATAGATAACATTCGTAAAATTATACCAGACTGCGTGATTAGCCAGGACCTAATCGCAGGTTTTCCTACAGAAACTGAAGAAGATCATCAAGAGACCTTATCGCTAATGAACTATGTAAAATATAGTTTTGGTTATATGTTTACCTATTCTGAACGACCAGGCACACTGGCCGAACGCAAATTAGTCGACGATGTTCCTGAAGCTGTAAAAAAACGAAGACTTAATGATATTATTGCGCTTCAACTAAAGCATAGTGAATATAGAACAAAGCAGTATTTAAATAAAACCGTTGAAGTATTAATAGAACGAGAATCTAAAAAATCTAATTTACATTGGTCTGGAAGAACGCAGCATAACGTGGTTGCTGTTTTTCCTAAAGAACATTATAAACCTGGCGATTTTGTTAAAATTAAAGTAACAAATTGCACTAAAGCAACACTTATAGGCAAAGCAATTAACTTAACTGAAAACTAATAAGGTCTCCTTGAGCGTTCCTTAAATTTCGAGAGCGTTAGACCAGACAAAAAAAGAATAACTATTAATTAAAAAAGATTCCTGCCCAAGCAGGAAATGATATGGAATCAATTCAAACAACAAAACAGCGATTTGGAATTATTGGCAATAGCATAGCCCTAAATAGAGCTATTGAAAAAGCCATTCAAGTAGCGCCAACAGATATTTCGGTATTAGTTACTGGCGAAAGTGGTGTTGGTAAAGAAAGTATTCCTAAAATAATACATTCTTTATCGCATAGAAAACATGGAAAATACATTGCCGTAAATTGTGGTGCCATACCAGAAGGCACTATAGATAGCGAATTATTTGGCCATGAAAAAGGCGCTTTTACTGGTGCGACACAAACACGTTCTGGTTATTTTGAAGTGGCCGATGGCGGCACTATTTTTTTAGACGAAGTAGGAGAATTACCCTTAACCACTCAAGTGCGTTTATTGCGTGTTTTAGAGAATGGCGAATTTATTAAAGTGGGGTCTAGTAAGGTTCAAAAAACAAATGTTAGAATTGTAGCAGCAACAAACGTAAATATGTTTGAAGCGATAAACAAAGAAAAATTTAGAGAAGACCTATATTATCGCTTAAGTACTATAGATATTAATCTTCCGCCACTTAGAGAACGGCAAGGAGACATTCACCTACTCTTTAGGAAATTCGCAAGTGATTTTGCACTAAAATATAAAATGCCCACCATTAAACTCTCCGATGAAGCGATCGTATTGTTAAAAAAATTCCGTTGGAGTGGAAATATTAGACAACTAAGAAATGTTGCTGAACAAATTTCGGTACTAGAACAACACAGAGTCATTACACCTGAAGTCTTACGGGCTTATTTGCCAGAAATCAAAACGAATCTTCCTGCAGTTATTAAAACAACAAAATCTGAAAGCGATTTTAGCAGCGAAAGAGAGATTCTATACAAAGTGTTATTCGATATGAAAAGCGACCTTAATGATTTAAAGAAGCTAACGATGGAGCTTATGAAATCGGGAAATGCAAAAGACATTCAGAAAAATAACGAGAGTTTAATTCAAAAAATTTATGGGGATGAAGACAATACCTCTAATTACAACAGCAATGACGATTTAGAGGTTTTAGCACTGACAGAAAATAAAACGGAACGTATTGAAGAACAAAAAATAGATAAATATCATTTTGCCGAAGAAATTGAAGAAGTAGAAACACTATCTTTACACGATAAAGAACTAGAACTTATTAAAAAATCGCTCGAGCGCCATAACGGAAAACGTAAATTAGCGGCAGATGAATTAGGTATTAGTGAACGCACTTTATACCGTAAAATAAAACAGTTTGATTTATAAAAATTTAAATTAATTTAGATACGACAAATGTACTCTCAAATAATGACCAAATACTCAAAATGTCTCCTTGTAATTATCCTGGCGTTTTTATTACAGAGTTGTGGTATCTATTCTTTTACTGGAGCAGATACTGGAGATGCTAAATCCTTTCAGGTTAATTATTTTACAAATAGCGCCATTCTAGTAGAGCCTGGTTTAGACAGAGATTTCACTATTGCTTTACAAGATTTAATTCAAAATCAAACCAATTTAGAATTGGTGACCTCAAATGGCGACTTAGTCTACGAAGGCGAAATAATAGAATACCGTATTGCCCCTACTACAGCAACAGCAAATAATACCGCTGCGCAAAATAGGTTAACGATAGGCGTTAAGGTGAATTTTTATAATAAGAAAAAGGAAGATGACGATTTTGAACAAAATTTTACATTTTTTTTTGATTTTGAAGGCAGTGCCTTATTATCAGGGAGTACCAAACAAACTGCTTTCGATGAAATATTTGAACGCTTAACACAAGACATATTTAATGCTTCTCTAGCTAATTGGTAAGTATGAATTTAGAGCATTTCACCAACATACTACAAAAACAAACACTCGTAAATGAGGATATTGACAATCTAAAACAGATGATAAACCAATACCCTTATTTTCAAAGTGCCAGAGCTTTATACTTAAAGGGTTTAAAAGACACTGAAGATTTTAGGTACAACCAAGCTTTAAAAACGACTGCAGCCTATACCACAGATCGAAGTATTTTATTCGATTACATCACTTCTGATGCTTTTTTACAAAATGAAGTCTCTAAATACATAAAACAAAACACCATTTATTTAAATGCTATTGAAGTTGAGGCTCAAGATATTTCGGTAAATAAAAGCGTTATTATAGACGATGCGTTAAAAAAAGAAATTGAAAATAGTAAAGGGGTCCTGGATCCTAAGTTATTTCAACCTAAGCAAGACCGCAATGAAGCAGATGCTTCAAAAATCGCAAATTTAGAGACTAATGATGAGGACTCAAATATTAACAAAAAGCCTAAAAAAAAAAGTCCTCCGAATGACACGGTTCTTAATATAGGAAAACCCCTAGAATTCAATAAAAATGAAACGCATTCTTTTAATGAATGGTTAAGCCTAACCAATATTAAACCCATAAAGCGAGAAGAAAAAATCATTAAAAAAAAGACTGAAGCTGCGCTAAATAAAGCAAAAAAGTTTGAACTTATAGACCAATTTATTTCTAAAAACCATAAGTTAGAACCCAATAAAGAAACCAGTTCCCACAACATTGCAAAAGCGCAAATGATACAGCCTGAAGCATTAATGACAGAAACTTTAGCGCGTATCTATTTAGAGCAAAAAAACTACAAAAAAGCAATTCAATCTTATAAGATATTAAGTTTGAAATATCCAGAAAAAAGTGGTTTCTTTGCAGACCAAATTAAAGCAATAGAACAATTACAAGACAATAATATCTAATATAATGAATACGTTTACAATATTTTTAATCTTAATCGTAGTAGTAGCCTTCTTGCTAGTGGTAGTAATTATGGTGCAAAACCCAAAAGGTGGTGGCTTATCTTCTTCATTTGGAGGTGGTGGCACACAACAATTAGGTGGTGTGAAAAAGACGACTGATTTTCTAGATAAAAGTACCTGGACACTTGCTACAGTATTACTAGCTTTAATCTTAATATCGAATACTGCCATTGAAAGAGTTTCTGGTCCAACCGAATCCAAAGCATTAGATCCAGATGCAGCAGTGCAACCCTTACCAGATGTCACTCCTACTACTGAAGAGGATGGTGCCACTAAAGTAATTGATTCTGTTACACCTTAAAAAAATTCATTACGACATATAAAAATTAATACCAAGCCAGCCTTCCAAAGTTGGCTTTTTTAACAAAATACGCAAAATTTAATTGAATAAAACGAGGCTTGTGTAATAAAACAAATTGCTTTTTATAGACGATTACTCATAGCGTATTTTAAACAATACCCCGCCCTTTAAATCTTAATCAATAACCCTACTTGGGGATAATCTGAAACTTTGTCAGTTTAAATCTATTGGCACATTTTTGGCATAGAGCAAATCATTAAAATAATTAATCCAGTTCGCTTATCGAACAAAAAAATAATTAAAATGAGTAAAGTAAAAATCAAACCACTTGCAGACCGTGTGCTTATAGAGCCACTTCCTGCAGAAACACAAACTGCTTCTGGATTATTCATTCCAGATAGTGCACAAGAAAAGCAACACAAAGGAACTGTAATCGCCATAGGGACAGGAAAAAAAGATGAACCCTTAACCGTTAAAGTTGGAGATACTGTTCTTTATGGAAAATACTCTGGATCTGAGCTTAAATTAGATCATACAGATTATTTAATGATGCGTGAAGAAGACATATTGGCAATCATATAACTCGCTTTTTGCTTTTGGCTATCGGCCAATTAGCACACTAAAAATTAAAACACAAATACCCTTTTAGCGAAAGGCCAAAAGCCAATTGCTAAAAACTAAAAAGAAAAAAATGGCAAAAGATATAAAATTCGATATAGAAGCACGCGACGGTTTAAAACGCGGTGTAGATGCATTAGCAAATGCAGTTAAAGTAACTTTAGGTCCAAAAGGCCGAAATGTAATTATTAGCCGATCGTTTGGAGCACCTATAGTTACTAAAGATGGTGTTTCTGTGGCTAAAGAGATTGAGTTGGAACACCCATTAGAAAACATGGGCGCTCAAATGGTAAAAGAAGTGGCTTCCAAAACCAATGACTTAGCTGGTGATGGCACAACAACAGCAACCGTATTAGCCCAAGCTATTGTAAAAGAAGGTTTAAAAAATGTTGCTGCGGGAGCCAATCCTATGGACTTAAAACGCGGTATAGATAAAGCGGTTACTGCAATTGTTAAAGATTTAGATAAGCAAAGTAAGGTTGTAGGAAATTCTTCAGAAAAAATAAAGCAAGTTGCGGCAATCTCTGCTAACAACGATGATGTTATTGGTGATTTAATTTCTAATGCCTTTGGAAAAGTAGGAAAAGAAGGTGTTATTACTGTTGAAGAAGCTAAAGGTATGGAAACCTATGTAGATGTTGTTGAAGGCATGCAATTTGACAGAGGTTATTTATCGCCATATTTTGTCACCGATAGTGAAAAAATGATTACAGACATTGAAAATCCTTACGTCCTATTGTATGACAAAAAGATCTCTACAATGAAGGATTTATTACCGGTTTTAGAACCTGTAGCACAATCTGGAAAACCCTTATTAATTATTGCTGAAGATGTAGATGGTGAAGCATTAGCCACTTTAGTGGTTAACAAATTACGTGGCTCATTAAAAATCGCTGCGGTTAAAGCGCCTGGTTTTGGAGATCGTCGTAAAGCCATGCTTGAAGACATTGCCATTTTAACAGGAGGAACCGTAATTTCTGAAGAGCGCGGTTTTACACTTGAAAATGCTACCATAGAACAACTTGGAACGGCAGAGCGTATTACTATAGATAAAGACAATACGACCGTGGTTAATGGTGCGGGGACTAAAAGTCTAATAAAAAATAGAGTCAATCAAATAAAATCTCAAATCGAATCGACGACTAGTGATTACGATAGAGAAAAACTTCAAGAACGCTTGGCTAAATTGGCGGGTGGCGTTGCTGTTTTATACGTTGGCGCAGCTAGCGAAGTTGAAATGAAAGAAAAGAAAGATCGTGTGGATGATGCTTTGCATGCCACTCGTGCGGCTGTAGAAGAAGGTATTGTTGCAGGTGGTGGAGTAGCTTTAGTAAGAGCAAAATCGCTTTTAGAAAAGATAGCTACAGAAAACCTGGACGAAACTACAGGGATTCAAATTGTTGCTCGTGCGATTGAGTCGCCTTTAAGAACTATTGTTGAAAATGCTGGAGGAGAAGGCAGTGTTGTTATTTCTAAAATATTGGAAGGCAAAAAAGATTTTGGTTACGATGCTAAATCTGAAGCTTATGTGGACATGCTTAAAGCGGGAATTATCGATCCTAAAAAGGTTACTCGTATTGCATTAGAAAATGCAGCTTCTGTTGCTGGAATGATTTTAACTACCGAGTGTGCTTTAATTGATATTAAAGAAGCAAATGCAGGTGGCGATCATCATTCGCACCCACCAATGGGAGGTGGTATGCCAGGAATGATGTAACACAATAAATACCTCAAAATAAATAAAAACGCTTTAAGATAATTTTCTTAAAGCGTTTTTTATTGAATCGGTTATGATTCAAGGCTAGCGCTGACTTGTGCCTTAAATCTTCCCTAGCTAAATTTTTGGTTGAAAATTTATTGGTCTTCGATACCATTTTCTATCGAAATCGGGTTAAAAAGAACGCTTTGGGATTTAATTTTAGTCACTTACTCTTTTCGCCATTTAAAATACCCGCGTAGCATTAATATAAAATTCACAAAATGCATGACTGCTAAAAACCAAAGTGAGGTAAAAATACAAACCACCATAGCTAAAAACTGACCAGCTGCCATAATGGTATAGCCCTTTAAACTTTTACGATTAATAAGCTCAAAAGCAATTAGTATTAAAATTGCTGATGAAATTTCGATTATAGTTTTGTAAAGTGCGATAGGCTTTTTGTTTTAAGTTAAACTGGAAATACTAGCTAAATTCTAAAATTCTGCTTTAGTGAGATGTCCTCTTTTTCACTATCAATAATACTAGAGAACATACTTTTT
>CALDCO010000188.1 GCA_937937185.1 uncultured Flavobacteriaceae bacterium | reverse complement strand
AACCTTTCAAAAATACTTTTCGGTAATATTACTCTTAATTTGGGCAACAATTATGTAACAATAAAACTTTACTTTTCTATCTTTGCCTAATAAGCGCACGTGGCGGAATTGGTAGACGCGCTGGCTTGAGGGGCCAGTGACCGTTAAGGTCGTGGAAGTTCGAATCTTCTCGTGCGCACAATTATAATTTATACGTTTTCTATAACATCCTTAGTATTAAAAGCATTAAATTCTTTAACTCCAATCCCAATTAAGAGAAAGCTAATTGTTAATTATTTCAAAATCTTTATGAAAATTTATTGAGATTTGACATTGTTTAATTATTTTTGAAAAACAATGAACAACATCAAATCCCGTTTCAGCATCAGAGATTTGGAAAATCTCTCAGGCATTAAAGCACATACCATAAGGATATGGGAAAAACGCTACGCTCTCTTTAAACCTCAAAGAACAGAAACAAACATTAGATATTATAATTTAGAAAGCTTACAAAAGTTACTTAACATAAGCTATCTTAATAGTAACGGCTACAAAATATCAAAAATATCAAAGCTTAATAACGATGATATCCCTCGTTTGGTTAGAGAAATATCAGCCTCTAAAGATTTAAACAACCACGCGATTAATGCTTTTAAAGTGTCTATGTTAGACTTTGATCAGTCATTGTTTTATTCCACTTTTGAAGATTTAATAAAAACAGCGTCTTTCGGAGAAGTATTTTATGATGTCTTTGTTCCTTTTCTAGATGAAATAGGATTACTTTGGCAAACCAATACCATAACTCCTGCGCATGAGCATTTTATTGTGGAGCTGCTCAAACAAAAAATACTCATCTACACCGAAAAGGCCGTTACAAACTCATCAGTTGTCAATAAAGAAAAAACCTACGTCTTATTCCTTCCTGATAACGAAATACACGAACTGGGTTTGCTATTTACCAATTACGAATTAGCAAATAAAGGTTTTCATAGCATTTATTTAGGACAAAGTATCCCTATAGACAGTTTAAAATTTTTGCTTACTAAGTATGATAATATTACATTCATATCGTCATTTACTGTACGACCAGAAAGAGATGATCTAAACAATTATATCGTTGAGTTTTCTGAAAAAGTGCTTAAGGGTACCAACAATTCGTTTATGGTTTCAGGCAGATTAGCGTCATTCATCAATCTCAGTCAATTAGATGAGAAAATTACTATCTACAGAAGCACCAAAGAAATTGTAGAAACACTCTAAGTTAAAAGTTTCACTATTATTTAATTTTATGAATAAAAATATAGCTGTAATTGGTTCTGGGTTTTCTGCACTATCTGCTGCGTGTTACCTTGCTAAAAACGGAAATACAGTTACTATATTTGAAAAAAATAAAACGGTAGGTGGTCGCGCCAACCAGTTTCAAAAGGAAGGTTTCACTTTTGATTCTGGGCCTAGTTGGTATTGGATGCCAGACATCTTTGAAAATTTTTTTAAGGATTTTGATAAATCAGTAAACGATTTTTATGAACTGGATAAATTAAGTCCAGCGTATAAAATATTCTTTTCTGATGATACGATTACCATTGGAGATCACATGGACAAGATTTGTGAAGAATTTGAACGCATAGAACCAGGCAGCTCAATTCCTCTTAAAACCTTTATTAGTACAGCTCAAACGAATTATGATATTGCCATAAATAAAATTGTTTTAAAACCTGGTATTTCTCCTTTTGAGTTAGTGACGAAAGACACGGTTACTCGGTTAGATCAATTTTTTAAAACCATTAGTTCCCAAGTTCGCAAAAAATTTAAAAACCCTAAGTTAATTTCTACCTTAGAGTTTCCCGTTTTATTTTTAGGAGCCAAACCTAATAACACGCCTTCTTTTTATAGTTTTATGAATTTCGCCGATTTTGGTTTGGGCACTTGGCATCCTAAGGGAGGAATGTACGAAATCGTTAAAGGGATGAAACGTTTAGCTGAGGGCTTAAATGTAAAAATTAAAACCAACAGCAATGTTACCAAAATAGTAACTCATCGTAAAAAAGCTACTGGAATCACTGTAAATGGAAAGACTATTGATTTTGATGTGGTTTTAAGTGGTGCCGATTACCACCACTCTGAAACGCTACTTGATGAATCTGACCGCCAATATTCTGAAGCTTATTGGAACAAAAAGACCTTTGCCCCCTCATCACTCTTATTCTATGTGGGATTCGATAAAAAAATAGAGAATATAAACCACCATAATCTATTTTTTGATACCAATTTTGAGACGCATGCCCAAGACATTTATGACCAGCCTAAATGGCCAGAAGAACCTCTGTTTTATGCCAATTTTCCTTCTAAAACAGACGAAAGCATGGCTCCAGAAGGTAAGGAAGCCGCATTTTTTTTAATACCTATTGCACCGGGTATAGAAGATACAAATGCGTTTAGAGAGCTCTATTTTGAAAAAATAATTAACCGTTTCGAAAAAAGAACCAATCAAAAAGTAAAAAATAGCATTATCTTTAAAGAGTCGTTTTGTGTTAATGATTTTATAGAAAAATACAATTCTTACAAAGGGAATGCCTACGGGATGGCTAATACCTTGCTTCAAACCGCCTTTCTAAGACCTAAGTTAAAGAGTAAAAAAGTGACTAACCTCTATTTTACAGGTCAGTTAACGGTTCCCGGACCAGGGGTTCCCCCCGCTCTAATATCTGGAAAACTGGTGGCTGGGTTAATTAAAAAACACCATAGTAATTAATTATGAAAGCACTATTCGATACCGTTTCATATAATTGTAGTAAAATTGTTACTAAATCCTACAGCACCTCGTTTTCTATGGCAACAAAAATGTTGTCTAAATCAATAAGGCAAGATATTTATAATATTTATGGTTTTGTTCGTTTTGCTGATGAAATTGTAGACTCCTTTCATAATTACAATAAGGAAGCATTATTCAATTCTTTCTCCATCGATTTAGAACGAGCCCTTCAGGACAAGATTAGCCTTAATCCTATTTTAAATGCATTCCAGTATACCTACCATAAGAGTAATATAGACAAACATATGGTCGATTCGTTTATGAAAAGCATGCGTTTAGATTTACACAAGAAAACGTATCTCACAGATAAAGAATATAAAGAATACATCTACGGCTCTGCAGATGTGATAGGTTTAATGTGTTTAAAAGTATTCGTGCAAGGAAATCAAACTAAATATGATGAATTAAAAGAGTGCGCCATGTCTTTAGGCTCTGCCTTTCAGAAAGTAAATTTCTTAAGAGACCTTAAAGCCGATTACGAACAATTAGAACGCACCTATTTTCCTAATACTGATTTAAAAAATTTAGATGAAGCTTCAAAAATTAATATTATAAAGGATATTGAATCTGATTTTGAAAAAGGATTAGATGGGATTAAAAGATTACCTATTGAAGCTAAATTTGGTGTATTCATGGCTTATCGCTACTACAGTAAATTACTAGAAAAACTAAAAAAAACACCTGCTTTAGAAATTAAAAATGCAAGAATCAGGGTTCCAAACTATAAAAAAGTAGAACTTCTAACACGAAGTTATGTAAAATACCAACTTAATTTAATACAATAATGAAAACTCTTTTTTGGATTATCGTTTTTTGGACTACGTTTTCAATTATGGAATTTATGGCTTGGTTTACGCATAAATATGTCATGCATGGTTTTTTATGGACTTTGCATAAAGACCACCACCATAAAGACCACAATAGCTGGTTTGAGCGTAATGATGCTTTTTTTATATTTTATGCGATAGTAAGTATGGTTTGTTTCTACCTATGGAGTTATGAAAATGTATGGTATTGCCTCCCTATAGGATTAGGCATTATGGCCTATGGCGCCGCTTATTTTATTGTGCATGACATTTTTATACACCAACGTTTTAAATTATTTCGAAACGTAAATAATTGGTATGCTAAAGGGGTAAGACGCGCTCATAAAATACATCATAAGCATCTGGGAAAAGAAAAAGGAGAATGTTTTGGGATGTTATTTGTCCCTTTTAAGTATTTTAAAAAGTGAATTTAGACCCTAATTTTCATGGTTAAAACCCATTTCGATTACATTATTGTAGGGCATGGCTTAGCAGGATTACAGCTCGCCCTTGCACTTTCTAATGATCCTTTTTTTAACTCTAAACAAATCGCCTTAATAGATTATGACCAAAAAACAAGTAATGATAAAACTTGGAGTTTTTGGGAAAAAGGCAATGGCAAATGGGACCATATTGTCTCTCAATCATGGACAAAGAGTGTTTTTCATACAAAAGCACGTACTATTGATTTAAATTTAAAGGCATATGTTTATAAGTGTATTCGCGCAATCGATTTTTATACTGAAGTTAAATCGCAAATAGAAAAAAAAGACCATATCCATTTTATTTTAGATGAAGTAAAACAATTATCTGAATCGGAAATTGTCACCGTTACCTGTACTAAACACACATATTTCGCCAATCACGTGTTTGACAGTCGTATCCCTACCGCATTTTCGCAACGAAAAACACAACACACTTTACTGCATCAACATTTTAAAGGTTTGGTTATAGAAACTGAAAAAGAGGATTTTAATCCTGCTATTTTTACTATGATGGATTTTAGATTGCAGTATAAAAATACGACTAGTTTTATTTACATTCTTCCCTTATCTACAAAAAAAGCACTCATAGAATATACTTTTTTCACTCCTTTTACTACCAAAGAACAGGTGTATGACGACATGCTGCATAAATACATTAAAGACCTATTAAATATTGAGCAATACACCATTTTAGAGACAGAAATGGGCAACATCCCTATGACTACTTTTCCTTTTGAAAAATACAACACTAATAAAATCACTAAAATAGGTACAGCTGGAGGTTGGGTAAAAGGATCTACTGGTTATTCTTTTAAACATACAGAGCAAAAAGTTTCAACAATTATAAAAAATATAAAATTAAATAAAACCCCTTCTAAAAGATTATTTAACAAGCGTTTTAAGTTTTATGATAAAATTTTTTTAAAAGTACTACATGATGAGAACGACAAAGGCCCTTGGGTTTTCAAGCAGTTTTATGAGAAAAATTCGACAGAATCTATGTTTCGCTTTTTAGATGAAACCTCTAGTTTTAAAGAAGAATTGGGGATTATGTATTCGTTGTTTTCTTGGGCGTTTATAAAAGCTTTTTTTAAAACCTTGTGAAGTGACATTCGATATAAGAAAATTTATGTCAGTCTGAGGCTTCTGATAAGTTTTATCACAAACCTGAATTTAATGGCTTTTTCATTGTAAATCCTTAGATCGAAATTAGGATATTAATGTAATTTATTCTTTTAATAACTGGTCTATGGTTTCTCTTACCTTTTTACTATTCCAATTAGCTGCACCAGTCTCATCAATTATTATTTTTCCTGTTTTGCTTATTAAAAAAGTTCTTGGAATACTTGAAACTTTAAATGTTTCTGGTGGAATTTCAGTTGGCGTATAAAAATTAAAATGATACCCTTTTTTATCTAAAAAAGATGCGATGGTTGTTTTTTCTTCAGAAGACACTAAAACAAATTCTATTTTATCTTTATAATCATCGTATAAATCGTGAAGACTAGGCATTTCTGCAATACAAGGCGGACACCAAGTTGCCCAGAAATTAATAAGCACGACTTTACCCTTGGTTTCACTTAAATTATAAGGCCTATTATCATTTCTTTTTAATTGCCAGTTGTAATTTGTTAGGTCTCTTTTATTTTTTTCTAATCCAGGCGATAACAATGCTAAACCTTTATTAAGAAAAACCTGAATGGGGAGTCTTGTTTGGGGAATTATTAAAAGTAAGATAATAATGAAAAAAATACTATTTTTAAGCGTGCTCGCTTTATATTTCATCTCATATTTTAGTTAACTACTAATTCATCCTTTTTAAAAATCCTTATTTCTTTTCTGTTAAAATCAAGATAATGCGATTCTTTCAGTTCATTAAGAAGTACATTTAAAGTTGGTCTAGAAGTTCCTATTAACGAAGCTATATCACCTTGAGTGTATGGGTGTTTAATAATATGATCGCCAGTTTGGGAACAATCATAGCCATATTCTGTACAAAGTTCGTGTAAAAATTCAATCAATCTTGTTTTGGTATCTTTAAACATCAGCAACTGCAATCGGCGTTCTAATTTTTTAAACTTAAAGCCAATGAATTTGTATATTTTAAGGCTGAAAGTTTGATTGCTTTTCATTAAATCATGCATCGTATCTACTGCAATTGGACATATAGAGGTTTTATTCTCAATAGATTGCGCAAACTCTTCGCGTTTATTTTCTCCTAGAATAGCTTTTTCACCAAATAATTGACCTTTGGATAGAATAGATTTAATAATTTCATCACCGTCTTCATTATAATAGCCAATTTTCACTTTTCCTTTTGCGATAAGAAAAACTTTATTAGAAGAATCTTCTGTGAAATAGATATAATCCTTTTTACCATAATCTTGGAAACAATGATCTTTTTTGTAGGTTTTAAATTTATGGGGACATAACATTTTAAAAACGTTTGTGTCTTCAAAAAACCATAGAGAATTCATAATTTTGCTTGTTTTCGTTCTAAATAAGTCTATTAAAATAGACTTTCCTTACAAATGTTTTTGTTAAACTTTATTATCCATTTTTAAGAAAATTTCTAATATAGCTTTTTAATTCATATAATTTAAAAAACCAATATAATTATTTTATTTATCAACTCATCTTAACTTCATGTATTTAACCAAAAATAAACTAACATTAATTAAAACAAGACACGCTTTAATATAACTAACTGCGGCACCCGTTTATAAGGGAGAAATAAAAAAAGGGTGTAAGAGCAGTAAATAATTGTAGAAAACAAAAAAACCACATGTAGTACATATGGTTTTTAATTATTTATATGAAAATAAATAATCTATATTATATATCCGCCTGATCTTTTAATCCTTGAATATAAGACGCTTTTTGAACTTGACGTCGCTTTACAACAGAAGGCTTTGTGAAATATTGTTTTTCTCTTAAATTTTGCATCGTCTTAACATTTCTATGCTTACGCTTATAACGCTTTAAGGCTCTTTCAATGTTTTCACCTTCTTTAATTTCAATTTTAATCATGGTAAAATAGTTTCTTTTCTAAATAGGGGCGCAAGATAATATTTTATTTATTATTATTCACCATACTTTTAGTGTTAATTGCCTTTCTTTTTCTTCTTCTTACCGAAAATCCCTCCTAAAACATCTTTTATAACATCTGGCTTTGTTTTAGTCGTGTCTGTCTTAACAGAGTCTTTTGGTTTTAGCACCCCGCCAAGTACCCCGCCAAGCCCACCACCAACAGTCGTTGAAGTTGTTTTTGTAGAGTCTTTAGACTTCGTATTTCCTGCAATACCGCCTAAAATATCGGTAATCTTATCTTTACCCTTATTTAATAATTTTTTCTTTTGAATTTCTACCAATTGCTTTGTTAAATTTGTAACACCACTGCTTAAATCTGTTTTTACATTAGGGCTCGTAAACGACCCTGTAAGATTTGCTGTAATAGGTATTTTAATCTTATTAACTTCAGTATCGTTTATTTTTCCTATGAGTCTGTTTACTTCACTTCCTAAATATTTAGCAGGCACATTTAAAACGGCTTTGTAATTCATGATGTTGTTAAAAGTATGCGATCCATCTATGGTAATGGCAATGTCATTGTATTTGATATCGAAAGGGGCAACAGTTACTTTTCCATCTTTAAAAGCCAATTTTGTTTTAAGATCTCTTAAATCTAATTTATTAAAATCTAAAAAATTTAACTTATCAGTTAAAGCAGAAAATAGGGCTTGATTTTTTGGCTGGTATTTAGAGGTTAATAACTCGGCTAAAGCATCTCCAGTAACACTATTTAATACGGGAGTAAAATCATCGCCTAATGTTCCCGAAAGGCCAATTTTACTATTTAGCTTGCCTTGCATGCCACTGGCAATTGGGGCGATGGCGCTAAGCATGTCTAAGCCGTTAAAGGATTTTGAAATATCGAATTGATTGATCCCAAGATCCATATTAAATTTAGGAGTTTCGCTTTTGGTATCTACAATACCGTTCATATTAATAGTGCCATCAAAAAGATTTGACGACATGTCTTTTAAGTACGCTTTTTCTTCTTTTATCGCTAATTGCCCTTTTACATTCGTTAAGGTTAAATCATCATATAAAACCTGTTTCGCATCTGCCGTCATGGTACAGTCTAAAAAAGCTGGAATTTTTAACGCCGTTTCTGGTTCTGTGCTCTGGTTTATTGGCTGTTCAGAACCGCCTTCAACCATAAAATCACTCACTACAAAATAATTAGACTTTACATCAAAATCGCCTTTAAGTTTTTTATCACTTAATAAAAACCCTAACAAGCCATTAATTGTTCCCGTAGCATTAATATCGCTTTTACCCGTTTCTGCTTGAAATTTATTTAAAGAAATAATACCTGGCTTAAAATCGATTTCAGCATTGGAAATATGAATCGGGTTGACAATGTCTTCCGAAGAAAATTCAAAATCACTTATTTCAACATTACCATTATTTTTAATGCGCTCGTAGGCATTAGTGTCTAAGGCTTCCATATCAAAATGCGTATTAAGCTTCGCTTTTAATAAACCACTTAGTTCATTTTCAAGGTCTACAGGATAGGCTTTAGAAATATTTGCCAAATTTAAAACGCCATCGATATTAGCATCTACCAGCATGTTTTTGGTTAAGTTTTTAATGGTGGCGTTAGATTTAAAAATATCGTTATCTATTTTAAAATTAAGTGTTTTTAAATCTACATAAGTATCGTCGGTTTTTCCAGTCGTATTTTTTATAGTAGCATTCAATGAAATGTCTTCCACTCGTTTGGGTAAATCGGGGTATTTAAAAGATCCGTTATTTGAGTTTATATTAATATCTAAGGTAGGAATGGTATTTTCGGTGACTTTACCTTTAACTTTTCCTGTAACATTAAAATTCCCAGTAGTCGTTACATTTTCAATACTTTTAGAATATTGCTTAGGGACGACCGCTAAAAAATCTTTAAAACTTGCCCCAGGGTTTTCAAATGTAATATCGACATCTTGTCCTTCCTCTAATAATTGAACATAACCATGAAATTCTAGTGGTAATTGATTAATAAATGCTTTATTGTCTTTAAAAGTGTATTTGCTATTAGGTAAATCTAAATCGAGTAAGGCCTCTAACTTAATTTCGTTATTACTTAAGTATTCAGTACTGTCTGATATAAAGGTAATATGCGTATCGGTTTTGGTGTCTAATTGCGAAACGGAATCAGAAAAACGACCTTTGCCAGAATGGTTTAATTCAGTAACATAAACTTGCATGTTTGCTGCTTCATCTATATAAGTTAACGCACTATTATTAATGGCATAACTTTCAATATCGATGCCAAAACCGCCAGATTTTCCTTCTGGTTTTTCCGGCTGTTTGGTTTCTTTGGCAATGTCATAGTTTGCATGACCTTTTTTATTGGTTTTTAACGTAACCATCGCCTCATTAAGGGTAATGGCGTTAATAATTATGGGGTCGTCGTCTTGTTTTTTAAATAATTCTTTAATGGATAGGTCTAAAGCTATTTGTTTTATTGCCGCGAGTGTTTCGCCTTTAAAAGGTTCTTTATTAGTTATTTTAAGATTGTCTATCGTCACATTTGCTTTAGGGAAGCTACTTAAAAAACTTAAATCTACATCATCAAATTCTACTTTAGCATTTACGTTTTTATTCACTAGGTCTCGAACCATGTCTTTAATTTGATTCTGAAATATAAACGGGCTAGCAATGAGTACGATTAATATAATTAGGGCAGTAATTCCAACTATTTTTAATGCTTTCTTCATAATTTACTTTTTCATTTCTGTTTTGTAACAGAAATTATTTTGATACGTTTATTTATTGTACTTACGTAAAACTATTATTAAACGATTTATTTACAACAAACTAAAGCTAAATAAATGGTTTACTTATCAAAACTATTTAATATAAATTTAGTATTCGTTAAATAAATGTAATTCTTCATCAATTTTTAGATTAAAGCGCTTTCTAAAAAGATAAACGGTAATATATAAAAAGGGCGTATCTAATAAAGCCACCAAAACTTTAAATAAAAAGCCACTTAATAACAAGCCTTTAAAACTTTCCCAAGGAATTATATGAAACGAGCACAATAGGATAAGTACCGAAAACGTATCTACAAACTGTGACAGCCAAGTCGAAAAATTATTCCTGAGCCAAAGGTGCTTGCCTTTCGTAAGCCGTTTCCAAAAGTGATAAATATGAATGTCTATAAATTGGGCTAAAAGATAGGCAACCATACTGGCAAATACCGCTAAAATAGAATTGCCAAAAACCGTATTAAATAGTTCGTTGTTAACAGGCGACCAATTTGTTGCAGGAACGGCTTTTGCGGCATAAATAATTAATAATGAAAACAAAGAAGCAAAAATACCCATAGTAACCACTTGATTGGCCTGCTTTTTTCCATAAATCTCGCTTATTAAATCGGTAATTAAAAAAGTAATGGGATAAGGCAAAATACCAACCGATATCTCAAAAAGTTTGGTGCCAAAAATTTCAACATTAAAAGGATACCAATAAAAAAACTTCTGAAAAATTAAATTAGACACCACCAACGAGGTGATAAATAAGGCTGCTAAAAGCAAGTATATTCTATGGGTTAATAATTTATCTTTTGCAATCATAAAACCTAATTAATAGGAGCCTATTAAATTCGAGGGATAAATGGTATAAATATAAGAATAAGTGCATTTCTTTTTATTATTTTGCTAGATATTATGAAAGCACACCAAACGGTTTACATTGCATTGGGCAGCAATAAAGGCGATAAGTTTAAAAACTTACAACAGGCTATTGATGCGATTTTTAAAACCATAGGCACGATTACCGCTATTGCCAAAGTGTATAAAACAGCCGCCTTAGGTTTTAAAGGCGACTTTTTTTTAAATACCTGTATTAGTGTTTCCACTAATTTATCTGCTAAAACCCTTTTAGATCATTTATTAGCTATTGAGAAACAACTAGGGAGAGAACGCTCTAAATCTAAAGGATACGATTCTAGAACCATCGATTTAGATCTTATTTTTTATGCTGAAGCGCGTATTGAAACCAAATCACTAATTGTGCCGCATCCTGAGGCGCACCATCGTAAATTTGTACTACAACCTTTAAGTGATATTGCACCAAACTTTAAGCACGAAAAGTACAATAAACCCATTAAAGAGTTGTTGTTAGAATGCGAAGACAAAAGTATTCCAGAACCAATAAATAGCAGCTTGAAAAACCCCATAAAAGCCTATGAACTTTCTAAATACAGTCACATTGCCATTGAAGGAAATATAGGGGCAGGAAAAACAAGTTTAGCCACCAAAATGGCCAGAGATTTTAATGCTAAACTCATTCTTGAGCGTTTTGCCGAAAACCCTTTTCTTTCAAAATTTTACGAAAACCCAAAACAGTACGCCTTTACTTTAGAAATGGTTTTTTTAGTAGATCGCTACCAGCAAATTAGTAGGGATTTGGCGCAATTAGATTTGTTTAAAGACTTTATAGTAAGCGATTACGATATTTTTAAATCGCTTATTTTTTCGAGAATTACATTACAGCCAGACGAGTTTAAACTGTATCGAAAATTATTTTACGTGATGTATAAAAATATAGTCTCTCCAGATTTGTACATTTATTTATATCAAAATACCGAACAGCTACAAGCCAATATAAAAAAACGTGGTCGTAATTATGAAACGCATATCGAAAACGACTACCTAGAGAAAATAAATACGGGCTATCTTAACTTTCTAAAAAAACAAACGACTTTACGCACTAAAATTATCGACATGTCTAACCGTGATTTTGTAAATCGTCGTGAGGATTATCTTTGGCTTTTAGGGCAGATTTGTGATTAATGTTTTTTCTAAACGAAGTGACCGCTAAGATACATTTATAAGCCTGCTTAAATGCAAACTTTTGAAGTTATCGCATTTTAACTTACCGACTATTCACCAAAAGCTTAGAAAACACATCCCATAATACCACACCGCAACTCACCGAAATGTTTAAAGAATGTTTGCTGCCATACTGGGGAATTTCTATAACATTATCGCTTGCAGAAACCACCTGTTGCGCAACGCCTTTTACTTCATTTCCAAAAACGAAGGCATATTTCGTATTGGCTTTAGGTGAAAAGTCATTAAGCAGGATTGCCTTTTCTGCTTGTTCGATTGCGCAAACTTGTATGTTTTTAGTTTTTAGCGCTTCGATTACATCCATAGTATTTTCAACATACTCCCAAGTTACGGTTTCTGTGCTTCCAAGTGCTGTTTTATGAATGTCTTTATGAGGAGGTGTCGCTGTGATGCCACAGAGGTAAATTTTTTCAATTAAAAAGGCGTCACTAGTCCTAAATACCGACCCAATATTATTTAAACTCCTAACATTATCTAAAACAATAATTATAGGTGTTTTTTTTGCGGTTTTAAAATCTGTAACGCTTAGTCGTTCGAGTTCATTATTTTTTAATTTTCGCATTACAAATTCATTTATATTTCCAGTAAATTAAGGCTATTATATTCTCTTTTATCTAAGAGAAATGGAAGTGCTAAAAGCGAACTGAAACTTGTGAATAATTCGGCATAACTTCTAATCCTTCTGCTTTATAAAAGCTAAAATATTAGCTACATTGCATTCCTATATTTTATGAACTCGTTTAAGCTTTTTCAATTTGCTAAAAAGTTTAAACGAGTTCTATGACAAAAATAGCATATTAAAACCATTTTCACCTTGGCAACAAAAACTAAAAAAGTAACCCCTTTAATGAAGCAGTATAATGCTATAAAAGCAAAATACCCCGATGCTTTATTGCTTTTTCGTGTGGGCGATTTTTATGAAACATTTGGAGAAGATGCTGTAAGAACGGCCAAAATACTTGGGATTATATTAACCAAACGCGGGGCTGGAAGTGAAAACGAAACCGAGCTTGCGGGTTTTCCACACCATTCTATTAATACGTATTTGCCCAAATTGGTTAAAGCAGGCGAACGTGTTGCCATATGCGACCAGTTAGAAGACCCAAAGCAAACTAAAACCATTGTAAAAAGAGGTGTAACCGAATTAGTAACTCCAGGAGTGGCTCTTAATGATGAGGTATTGCAATCTAAAACCAACAACTTTTTATGTGCCGTTTATTTTGGTACTGCAAAGGCATCAGGAACTAAAGAAACGATTGGAATTGCTTTTTTAGACATTTCTACGGGAGAGTTTTTAATGTCGCAAGGCAATCAAGAATACATCGATAAATTGCTTCAAAATTTTAGCCCCAGTGAAATTTTAATCACCAAACAAAAACGGTTAACATTCACAGACCGTTTTGGAGACCTCTATAATACTTTTAATTTGGAGGATTGGGTATTTCAAAGCGATTATGCCAATGAAACCTTATTAAAACATTTTAGGACGTCGTCGCTTAAAGGTTTTGGGGTTGAAGATTTAAATGAAGGCATTATTGCTTCGGGTGCTATTTTACATTACTTAGGAGAAACGCAGCATCATAAATTAGAGCATATTTCTTCGGTTTCCAGAATTGCTGAAGACGAGTATGTTTGGATGGACCGTTTTACCATTCGCAATCTTGAGCTTTACCATTCTACAAATAACAACGCCATTACTTTATTAAATGTTATCGACAAAACAAGTTCGCCTATGGGTGGGCGTTTGTTAAAACGTTGGTTGGCACTGCCCTTAAAAAATGTAGAGAAAATAAAGCAACGTCATGAGGTCGTATCTTATCTTAAAGAACATACAAGCACACTTCAAAAAATACAAAATCACATTAAACATATTGGCGATTTAGAACGTTTAATTTCCAAGATTGCTACGCAGAAAGTCTCGCCAAGAGAAGTGATTCAACTTAAAAATTCGCTCGAAGCCATTGTGCCAATAAAAGCATTATCCTGTAATACCAATAATGAGGCTATAAAAGTTCTGGGCGACACCTTACAAAGTTGCGATGTGCTTAGAGAAAAAATAAAAGCAACCTTAAATGAGGACGCACCAGTAAACATTTTAAAAGGCAATGCGATTGCGAATGGGTTTTCTGGCGAGTTAGATGAATTAAGAAACCTCTCCACATCGGGGAAAGATTACTTAGATAAAATGCTTGAGCGCGAAAGTGAACGTACCGGGATTACTTCACTAAAAATTGCTTCGAATAATGTTTTTGGCTATTATATTGAAGTAAGAAATACGCATAAAGATAAAGTTCCTGAAGAATGGATACGTAAGCAAACCTTAGTAAATGCCGAGCGGTATATTACCGAAGAACTTAAAGAATATGAAGCTAAAATTCTGGGTGCTGAAGAACGCATTACACTTTTAGAACAGCAATTATTTGGCGATTTGGTACTTTGGATGAACCAATACATTAAACCCGTGCAACAAAATGCCTTTTTAATAGGAAAACTAGATTGCTTGTGTGGTTTTGCACAATTGGCTATCGATAATCATTATACCTATCCCACTCTAGACGATTCGTATGCTTTAGACATTAAAGCAGGTCGCCACCCTGTTATAGAAAAGCAACTGCCCATTGGAGAGACTTATATTGCTAATGATGTGTTTTTAGATCGAGAAACCCAACAAATTATCATGATTACCGGGCCTAACATGTCTGGTAAATCGGCCATTTTACGCCAAACGGCTTTAATTGTACTTTTGGCGCAAATAGGGAGTTTTGTACCCGCCAAATCGGCAAAAATAGGACTTGTAGATAAGATTTTTACGCGAGTAGGCGCTAGCGATAATATTTCTATGGGCGAATCGACCTTTATGGTAGAAATGAATGAAACGGCATCCATCTTAAATAATATTAGTCATCGTAGCCTCGTTCTTTTAGATGAAATTGGAAGAGGCACCAGTACTTACGATGGGATTTCAATCGCTTGGGCCATTAGCGAATACTTGCATGAACATCCTGCAAAACCAAAAACATTATTTGCAACGCATTACCATGAGCTAAATGAAATGACCGAAACTTTTAAGCGTATTAAAAATTACAATGTTTCTGTTAAAGAGTTAAAAGACAATGTCCTTTTTCTTAGAAAATTGGTAGAAGGCGGGAGTGAACATAGTTTTGGTATTCATGTTGCAAAAATGGCAGGCATGCCGCAGCAAGTATTACGTCGGGCGAACAAAATATTAAAAAAACTAGAGAAATCGCACTCGAGTGAAGAACTTACCGACAAGGTAAAATCGATGAAAGACGAGATGCAGCTTAGTTTTTTTAATTTAGACGATCCGCTTTTAGAGAATATAAAAGAAGAGATTTTACATACCGATATCGATACCTTAACGCCTGTTGAAGCTTTAATGAAACTTAATGAGATTAAACGCATGTTGGTAGTAAAGTCTCCTAAAAGCAAGCTGTCAAGGCATTCTTCTTAAAACCTTGGTGAGCTTTAGTATGTAAGACGTTATAACAATTTTCTATTTTTCCTCCTATTCTAAGGGAAAATTAATCATTTTCTTTTACAAGAAATTTAAATAAGAAAAGGGATAAAAAATAATTAAATAATTTTTTTAAAAAGGCTTTACATTTCCTAGAAAAATCCTAAATTTGCAACCGCAATAGTCATATTGCAACGTTCATAATTCAATTGCGAAAGTAGCTCAGGGGTAGAGCATCACCTTGCCAAGGTGGGGGTCGCGGGTTCAAATCCCGTCTTTCGCTCTTACTTCTTTAAAATATACCAACGACGTGCTAAACGCCGTCGAATCCTGCTGAAGTGGTGGAATTGGTAGACACGTTGGACTTAAAATCCAATGTCCATTAGGACGTACGGGTTCAAGTCCCGTCTTCAGTACTAAACCTCTTGTTAATCGTTTGATTTTCAAGAGGTTTTTGGTTTATAGAGCTTTGTTTAGGGGCTTATTTTTAAACACAGGTATAGACTTAGCTACACGGAGGCTTTTTAAAGCGAAAATCTAAGTTTTTTCTATGAATATTGGTGTTATTTTATATTGATTTAGCTATATGCCTGCTTAATTAATTTGTAATATTATACGATGCCTTAGGTCTAATAAATAGTGTTATAAGAGAAAACTTGCGTTTTAAATTTTAAAAAAAATAAGTTTGGAAGAGACACTAACGTATTTAAGGTGCAAATCTGGACTAGCGCCTCCCTAAAAGAAATCACACGATGTTGTAATTATTCATTAGGTTTTTTGTTTCTTTTTCCTAGCCGCAGGGAATAGCACGTTATTTAAAATAAGACGATAGCCTGGCGAGGTTGGATGCAAATCGAGTTCTGTTTTTGGGTCGCCTACTTTATGGGTATAATCTTCTGGGTCATGACCACCATAAAAGGTAAAAAACCCTTTTCCTTTAATCCCATGAATGTATTTTGCTTCCCCATTTGTTCTGTTTTCTCCCATTACCAAAACATTCGATTTTATCTCCTCTCGAGTAAACGAGGTGGTTTGCCCCATAAACCCTTTTACTAATGCCGTGTGGTTTTGACATAGCATCGTTGGAATAGGATCCCATTTTGCCGAGAAGTCCATGAGCGAAAAATAATCGGTTTGTTTGGGTATTCTGCGCTTCCTTGTCATGTCTATACTTGAGAACTCATAAACTAAAGGACTTCGTTCTAAAGTAAAGTCTTTAAAAGCAAAGGTCTTAGCATAGTTAATTTTAGATTGGTAATTGGCATCGCTACCATCGCCATCAAACATGGGTTCGCATATGTCTACGCC
>CALDCO010000187.1 GCA_937937185.1 uncultured Flavobacteriaceae bacterium | reverse complement strand
CGTAAATTTTTTTGTGTCAAACTCACGTTAATTAAAAAAGACCAAGACTTAGCTCTAATTACCGTCCTTCTTTTCTTTTTTTAATACCATTTTAGGACAACCATTATTTTCTTTAACGCCCGGTGTTTTTGGGCATTTATCTTGTTTGTCTATTATCCCGTCATTATCTGTATCTTTAGGTGGGCAACCTTTATTATTTAAGAGCCCTTTTATTTTAGGACAAGCGTCATATTTGTCTGGTGTGCCATCGCCATCGGTATCAGGGCAACCATTTGTTTCGAGAGGGCCTGCCTCTTTTGTACATAAATCTTTACTATCAATAATACCATCGCCATCAGTATCAGGGCAACCATTAAATTCAATTAAGCCAAAGTCAGTTGGGCAGTTATCGTTTTCATCTATAATACCATCATTGTCAGAATCCTTTTTTCCTAATTTAAAAATTATAGAAGCCGAATGCTGCCAATGCGAGATACCATATTTCATAACGCCATATTTATATGAAGTTTGAATTTGTAACCCGAAACTATTAGTAAGCCACAAGTTTGTTCCAAAACCAGAATTTATAGTTCCAGACCCTATTTGGTCTACCCAAGTATAGCCACCACCAACCTGTAAGAAAGGATCTAAAATGGTTTCATTAATAAAACGATATTTAAAAGCCCCATCTAATGCCGCATAAGATACCTTTTCATTAGGAACGGGATACATATCTACTACAGAATTTAGAGAAAAAGTACTTTCAAAAATGATATCAGGCGTTAATAATCTGCCAGCACTAAACCTTAAACTAGAACCATCTAAATTCCAGGTTTGAAAGCGCCCAAAGTTAGACGGTTGATTTCCTACAGGGTTATTTACAGCATTAGTACCAAAAGAAATAAACCATGGTTTCGTAACATCTTGAGCGAATAGAGTAGAAGTAATGATGTAAAAAACAAATACTAGTTGATAACCAGATAGTTTCATGTGTAATGTGATTAATTAATAGCAAGACGAAGATATACTAAAAATAGGAAATCTTAAAAAGAAATAGAAGTAAGTGCTATTTAACTAATTAAATTGTATTTTTATTTCATAAAAGATTAATAAAAATTTATTAAAATTAAATAGAGTAATAATAGTATCTTTAGCGTCAAAATTATTTAAACCTAAAAAGGTTTAATAACCTTAGTAATAATAAAATTGAAGTTTATAAAGTTATTGCTAAAGATTTTTTTGGAATAAATTAAATTAATAAATGAATAAGTCATGAAAAAAATAGTACTAGTAACAATAATTTTTTTTAATCTATTAAGCTTAACGGCACAAAAGGAAATAAGCATAGGTCTTAATTTTGGAGTGCCAGTTGGTAAAACTGACGAATATGCTTCATTTGTAGCAGGATTTGATGCCGAATATGTTTACGATTTTTCCGATCAAACGTTTTATGCAGGTATTGCTGCTGGTTTTATTAGCGCATTTACTAAAGACATTACAATATTGAATCAAAGTATAGAAGTAGAGGATGTACAATATGCCCCAATTGCTGCTGCCGCACGTTATTTCTTTAATGACACGTTTTACGGTGGTGTTGATTTAGGTTACGCGCTTGGTATTAATGACGGTAATGAAGGCGGTTTGTATTATAAGCCAAAAATGGGATTCGGGTTCACCGACCATTTTTATGTTAACATCTCTTTTACTGGTGTTGTTTTAGAAGATGAAGTATTAGACGATTACAAAACAACACAATTAGGCATTGAATATCGGTTTTAGCACCTCATACAAAAGGACCTCTGTATTAGGAGCTATTTAAAGTTTTACACAGTAGTTTTTCCGTAGCAATTACCCCGCTATTAACCGCTCCTTCCATATAGCCACCATATTTAGGTGAAGTTTCTGTTCCTGAAAACAATAGTTTTTCCATTAAATAAAAAGAATTAAAAACAGGATGACCATATTTAGGCGATAAATAATAAGAATTTAGCGACTCAACCGAAGTAAATTCATCCTTAGACCAATCTTTTTCTAAGTAAAGGCTATAGTTTTTAGCTTCTGCTCCTAAATGCTTTTCTAAATAGGTAATGATTTGCTTCTTGCGGTCATTTGCACTAAGTTCTCTTAGGCTTTCATTAACAAAACCCATTAGTGAGAAGACAGATTCATTATAATTTGAATGGTCATACAGCTCAACTACTGGAGCAACTTGACCAATCATGGTACCAGAAAAGCCTTTTGTTTTCCAAAAAGGCGTTTTGTAGTTTATTCCAACTTTAATAGCATTACTCATCCAGGTGTGAGTAGTAGTCATCTCCCGATGTAAATGTTCTGGGAGTTCAGGGTTGTATTTTAAATGAGAAGCCAGTTTGGGCGGTAATGTAATAATTATTTTTTCAGCTGAAAAATGGCCGTTATTTGTTTCTATAGTTGCGTTTTGACTTACGGCAGAGATGCGTTCTACCTTCGTGTTTAATCTTATTTTATCTAAAAATTTTTCGGCTAAAGCATGTATTAAAGCTAAAGAGCCGCCAACTATTCTTAAAGCCGACGGCGCATTAGGATCTGATTCAAAATAATGAGGTGGTGCCATGGTATTGTACATTAATATACTTTTACCAGTGGTATATTGGTTAAATGTTTTTAAACCTAATTCTTTAATTAAATCTAATACATTAGAATGGTAATTTTGTAACCAAGCAGCACCAAAATCAATACTGTTTATTGTAGATAACCGACCCCCAATGGTGTCTCTTGCTTCCAAAATAATAAAATCACTTTCACCATTTTGTAATAATTTGTAAGCTGTTGTAAGGCCAGATAATCCAGCACCAATAATACAGTATTTTGAATGTTTCATGAGGTAATAAAATTACTCCATTATGTGTGTGCCATGAGTCACTGCAGCACCAGCACGTAAAGCTGCTGCTAAAAATGTGGTCTCTGCCAATTCTTCTTGTGTCGCACCTGCAGCAATAGCTTTTCCCTTATGAATTTCTAAACAATAAGCACATTGCGTAGTTAGCGCCACTGCAAGCGCAATTAATTCTTTATATTTTATAGGTATTGCGCCGTCTGCAAATGCTGCAGCATCTAAAGCTTGAAACCCTTTCATTGCCTGTTCGGCATTTTTTCCTAATGAACCTAATTTTTTTAGGTTATCCATGTTATGCATAATATATTCGTTTTTAAGTTATTAATTTTTAGTCGTGTGATTCATGGGATAAATTCAACCTTCCTAATTGTATGCGTTTTTCAAACTTTACAATTAGGGGTTTCGATCCCGTTTTTCAACGGGATAAATTCAATCTTCCTAATTGTATGCGTTTTTCAAACTTTACAATTAGGGGTTTCATTTAATTACGGCCAGCTCTTACGCCACCATCAGTATCCCAGATAGCACCGGTTACCCAAGACGCTTTGTCTGATAATAAGAAGGTAATACTATTTGCTACATCTTGAGGCGTTCCGTTTCTACCAATTGGGTGAAAACCATTAAAACCTTCTAAGGCTTTTTCAGCTTCTTCTTTTCCTCCAAATACACCATGATAAACAGGCGTATTTACAACTGCTGGTGATACTGCATTTACACGAATATTATCATCAGCCAATTCCATAGCCAAATGTTGGGTTAATGAATGCAAACCTGCTTTTTGCATTGAATACGCAGACGACGGTGTTGCTTTTACTGCTTGCTTTGCCCACATTGAACCAACGTTAACAATAGCACCACCTTGAGTAGCTTTCATTTTTTTTGCTGAGGCTTGAGTAATAAAGAAAAAGCCTCTATTTAAATCTAAATACGAATCATAATCTGCTTTAGTATGCTCTAGAAATGGTTTTGGACCAAAAATTCCTGAAGCATTTACCAAAAAGTCTAAATTATCTAAACCGCCAATGGCATTTGTTAATTCGTTTACTTCTGAAGCGTCTGTAATATCTACTTGGTGTTTTACTAAGTTTGGTGCGTCTGGTACTTTATTAGTGCTTCGGCCAACAATGTGTACTGTTGCACCACCTTCTAGTAGCGATTGTGTTGTTGCGTAACCAATACCACTAGTACCTCCTATGACTAATGCGGTTTTGTTTTTGAATTCTGACATGTTATTTATTTTAAATTAATTATTAATAGACAGACAAGTATGTCTTTTTTTGTTTAAATTTTTTTATATTATTTTTTTGCAAATTGATTTGGCAGCATCTATTGGCCATGAAGCCTTGTGTAAATGACTTTCAGAAACAGCACCTTCATATAATAAATAGATTTGTTTAGCTAATGTTTTAGTATGATCTGTTTTAATATTTTGTTTAATAATGGTTTCAATTAAGGCTAAAAAACTCATTTTTTGTTGCCTAATCTCTGCTTTAATGAGTTCATTATCTTTAGGTAATTCAGCAACCGTTCTAATACACCAACAGCCGTTAAAATTTTCTTGATTATAAAATTGTTTTAAAAAATCAAAAACGGCTAAAATTTTGCTATTGCCTTCTTTTTTTGCTAAAATAAAACGATTTATTTCTTCTAAAAAGTAATCGTTTTTATGTTTAAGATAGGCGACACAAATAGCATCTTTAGACTTAAAATGGTTATATAAAGTGGCTTTAGCAATTTTTGCTTCTTTTATTATTTCATTAATACCAGTTAAATTATAACCATTTGAATAAAATAAACGCGAAGCCGTTTCTATTATATGTTGTCTCACAATGCCGTGTCTCATCTTCTTTTTCTATGATACTATTTACTTAGAAATAGTATTAAATCTATGCGAAGATAAGTATTTTTTACAAAACAGACAAACTTGTCTGTTTTTTTAAACATTTTTTAACTTTTAAAGACTATTCTTATAATAAACCCCTTGCTTTAATTTCGAGGTATTTATTAATAGTATCTATGGTTAGGTTTTCTGGAGTGGTTAAGATAGAGTAGATGCCATATTTCTTTAATTCATTTACAATAAGGCGTTTTTCAAAAGCAAATTTTTCAGCAATTACCTTGTCGTAAGCTTGCTGAACGGTTGCAGCTCGTTGTTTAATAAAGGTATTTAACTCGGTGTTTTTAAAGAAAATAACGACTAATAAATGACTTTTTGCAATGCCTTTTAAATAGGGTATTTGACGATGTAGGCCATCTAAAGTTTCAAAATTTGTATACAGTAAAACAAGACTTCTATGGGTGATATTCCTTTTAATATCGGCATATAATCTACTAAAATCGCTTTCAAAAAAATCGGTGTTAACCTTGTACAGTGCTTCTAGAATTAAATTCATTTGAGAAGTACGACGCTCTGCAACAACACGGTTTTCTACTTTTTTTGAAAAGGTAAATATGCCAGCTTTATCTTGTTTTTTTAAGGCTACATTTGAAATAACCAAAGCTGCATTTATGGCATAATCCAGAAGCGTTAAGTCGTTAAAAGGCATTTTCATTACTCGCCCTTTATCAATTACAGAGTAAACAGGCTGTGACTTTTCGTCTTGAAATTGATTGACCATTAATTGGTTTCGCTTAGCGGTGGCTTTCCAATTTATGGTTCTTAAGTCGTCACCCAAAACATAGTCTTTAATTTGCTCGAATTCCATGGTGTGTCCCAACTTTCTTACTTTTTTAATGCCATATTGGTGCAAATTATTACTAATGGCTAATAAATCGTATTTACGCAGTTGCATAAAGCTTGGATAGGTAGGAATTATGGCCTCATCACTAAAACTAAAGCGTCTGGAAATTAAACCAAAAGTTGAAGTAATGTATATATTTAATTTCCCAAAATGATATTCTCCTCTTTCTGTCGGTCTTAATTCATATTGTAATGCTGTAATACTAGAGGCTTCTAGTTGGCGATCAATCTTAAAATCTCTTACCTGAAATTGTTCAGGAATCTCATCAATAATGTTAGCATTTACACTAAAAGTATAATAGTTCTCAATAGTTAAACTAATGGGGTTTTGATCCCCATTAGAAAATTTTTCTGGTAGTGCCCTAATGGCACTTAGGCCTTTTTTAGTTGAAAACAAAAGCAGCGCGTCCAGTAAGGTAAGTCCAATAAAAACCAATAATAATAAAGAAACAATGTTGAGTAATCTTGGAAAAACAAAACTAAAGATATACAGTATCGCAATGGCTAAGCACCCAAAAAAGAAACGATCTTGTAAGTATAAAGGCTTCAGTTTTTTTAACATTGATAATTTTTGTTTTTAGTATTTAAATTTTTAATCTTAAACTCCTAACTCTTAATCTACCTTGGAATTTCTACAGCCTCAATAATTTGTTTTATAATTTGTTTGGTGGTAACGCCTTCCATTTCACGTTCTGGAGTGACAATGACACGATGTTGCAATACCGGTATTGCCGCCTTTTTAATGTCTTCAGGAGTAACAAAGTCTCTGCCACCCATTGCTGCAAAGGCTTTACTTGCTTTTAATATGGCTATAGAGGCTCTTGGCGAAGCCCCCAAATATAAAAAGGGATTACTACGAGTATTAATAATAATATTAGCAATGTAATTTACTAAATGCGCTTCTATAATAATTTGATTCACTAACTTTTGAAAGTTTTCAATCTTTGCTTTAGACAAATGAGCAGTGATTTTATCTGTTTTTTTATTGCCTTTTAGGGCTTGCTCTCTATTTAGGATTTCAATCTCTTCCTCTAAACTTGGGTAATCGATGTCTATTTTAAATAAAAAACGATCTAATTGGGCTTCTGGCAACCTGTAGGTTCCTTCTTGTTCTACAGGATTTTGTGTGGCTAGAACAATAAATGGTAAATCCATTGGATACTTTTTACCGTCTATAGTAATTTGTCGTTCTTCCATCACTTCGAAAAGAGCCGCTTGCGTTTTAGCAGGTGCTCTATTAATTTCATCAATAAGAATCATATTTGAGAAAATGGGCCCTTTTTTAAAATCAAATTCTGAAGTTTTCATATCAAAAACCGATGTTCCTAAAATATCGCTAGGCATTAAATCTGGGGTAAATTGAATTCGGCTAAAACCCACATTTAAAGATTTTGCCAATAGTTTTGCCGAAATTGTTTTTGCCACTCCAGGAACGCCTTCAATTAAAGAATGGCCATTTGCTAATAAGGACGCAATAAGCATGTCTATCATTCCTTTTTGACCAACAATGACTTTAGCTATTTCATTTTTAATTAAGGTAATGCCTTCTTGCAATTCGCTTAAATCAATTCTATTTTTAAAATTTAAATCTTCATTAAGATTCGTATTTGCAATTTCTTGTGTCGCATCACTTGGCAAAGAATGATCTGTAGAATCATTGCTTTTTGGTTCGTTTTCATTATCGTTTAAATGTTCCATATGTTAGGTGTTATAAAAATCTTCAATTGTTTTATTAAGTGCGATGAGGTCGGTTTCACTGCAGTTAGATTTTGCTCTTAAATGCACAATTTCATCCATTAATTTTTTGGTGTCAATAGTATCTGTTCCCGATTTTAAAGCTAATGCTTTTGTAAACTTATCATCTAATAATTGGGTGTCTAAATAGTAAGTACGTCTTATGTGTTCTAAAAAATACGTTATTTTCTTATCAATTAAGTTATCATGATCTTTTGTTTCATAATAGAGATTACCAATTGTTTTTGTGAAAGCAACCGTTGTATTTTCATTGGGTTTTATAACTTTAATAATGCGTTGTTTGCGTTTGGCATTAAAAATCATAAATAATAAAAGCGAAATAAGTAATAGATACCAAGCATATCTTAATGGCGGATTACTTAAAATAAAACGCATGGGAGATTGTCCTTTAAGTATTCCTTTTTTATTTGCAGAATCATAAAAAAGCGTGTCGTCTTTAAGATAAGATAAAACATTAGCGACATAGTCTCTATTATTATCTTTAAGGAGGTTATAATTTGTAAAAACAATAGGTTGTAAATGCAAAAAAATAGCCCCTTTTTTATAGTTAATCTTTACGTAGTTTATAAATGCTTCATTATTAAATTTTTGATATCCCAAGACGGTAGTATGATTGGCGTCTAATTCAGAAAAATAAATATTATTAATTTTTTTTTCAAGTGTAATAGAGTCTTTTGTAAAACGTGTGTTTGCCAGAGTAAAGCTTGTTTTATCTTCAAAATTAAATTCGTTAGTGGTTTCAAAATTTAGCGTGTCTTTTAATACTCTAGGAAAGTAATTGGTAGCGATGAATAAGGAATTTCCTTCAGCAGCAAAGTTTAATAATTCATTTATGGAAATATCATCAATAGCTATTCGCTGATCTATTTTTAAATAACTTCCTGTGGTTAAGTAAGTGCTGTCTTTATGATCATAAAAATCATTAAAATACTCGTAGGGCGTTACTTTAATATCGTGAATTTTATTATTTGGAAATAAGGTTTCTAATTCATTATGCAAAACGTAAGTGCCGTAAGGTATTTTATCATTTTCATTGTAAGTAGCCGCCCAATTAATAGGCTGTTCTTTAGTAAGTTCTATAACCGTGATACCAAGAAATAGTAAGACCATTAAACCGATATAAAATTTTAGAATTTTACTCATAGGTCTACCGAATTTATAAAGTTATGAAAAGCTGTTTTTGCTTTATTAAATTCGATTGAATTCACTTCAAATTCGCCATACCAGATGTAGTTATACAAGTAAGAGGTATAAGAAAACTGTTGTTTTAAATTAGGGGTAGCGATCTCATTTTGATAGTCACTATTTGTTTTTTCTACATCATATTCAATAATTTCAGCATTAGTTAATTGCTTTAACAACCAAAGGTAATAATAGCGAATGGCTAGTCTGTAATTATGATCTTTTTCGGCTTTGTCTATTAACTGTTTAAAATTAGTTTCATGAATGTTATTTTCAATATCGGTAAGGGGAATAATAGCTTTATCAGAAGATTTGCCAAACACCCACCGTCCTTCTTTATTTATAACGGCTTTAAAGATGAAATAAAGCACTAATAGCGCAATAACAACCGCTGCTATTTTAATTGCCCAGTCTGTAACTTTAGAGGCTTGCCCTTTATTTTTAAAATCAAAAAGGCTATACCAGAAGTCGTTTAGCCAAGTTTTAAATCGAGACCACCAACCTGAATTTTTTTTATTCCGCTCGTAAATAAACGCTTCGTCCTTATACTTTTCTTTTAAGTTATCGAAAGTACGAGGTGTAATATAAGACTGATCTATTTTAAGGGAATCTGCAACTTGTAACGCAGCAGCTTCAATTTTGTTTGAAACCGCAACAGCTTCCGCAGAAAACAAACTACACCAACAAAAAATAACGATATGTAATGCCTGTTTAATTTTCACCAGAACCAATTTGGTCAATAGCACTTTTAGTATTAATATTTTCTTTTTCTTCTTTTAGGCTGAAATAAATAATGCCTTGGTTCACTTGAATCACACTATTCATTAAAATACTTGCTAAAAACTGAAGTATAAACATGAGTGCCATAACAATAATAACAGAGGTAGGCATATCGAAAGGGTTAGTGCTTCCATTTTCAGAAACCGTTAATGTTCTAGCGGTCATGAAAATAGAAGAGGTTATTTGTATTATAAACTGAATGATGTAACTTATTAAGAAAAATATGCCTACACAACCCACTGTTGCCCAAAATTTGCTAGTAATTAAATTCCAGGTATAGCCCATAGACGCCCAAAAATCACGCTTGTTATGCAAGTATTCTAGTAATGTGCTGTTGTATATTAAAGTTAACAAACCCAGTACTAGCGGTAATAATAGTATGCCTACAATAGTAATCATTAAAATGAGAGACACAAGTCCAGCTGCTATAATTAAAGGAAACCCAATTAATAACCCTAATAAAACGAATACGACCAGTTTTCCAATATTGGCTTTATAAGAATTTACAATTTCTTTTGTAGAAAAATTTACGCCGTTGTTTTCATTATAAAGTTTTAAGTAAATAGGGGTATAGGCATAATTAATAATACCCGCTAAAAGTGCTATAACAAAAAAAGCAATAAGAAATAGTACAAACAGTCCGAGGTTTTCATTCATAAAGTCATCCAAAGGATTTACAGTGTTATTACCAATACCTCCTAAGGCTAAAGGATTAAAAATAACGCTAGAAAAAAAAGAAAAGAAAAGGTAAGATATGGTAGCCAAAAGTACTAGGAAAAAACCATTAATGATAAAATAGTGTTTAAAATAGTGCTTCCCATTTTGTTTAATAAAAGCAAAAGTATCTTGAAAAAAATCATTAAAACCTCTAGTTTGGTGTAATTGCATGGTGTTGGTTTAGTTTTTTATTTACGATATAAGGGTAAATTAAATAATAATATGAAATAATAAAAAGTGTGACTAATATAATCCCAACGGATAGCCAATTGGGCATAACATTGGAATACCGGGTGACATACCCTTCTAAAAAACCAGCGGCAATAGTAAACGGAAAAGTGCTTATTAAGATTTTTACTCCGTTTTTCACTCCTATTTTAAACGAAGTCATTCTAGAAAAAGTTCTAGGAAATAAGATACTGGCACCGAGCATAAAGCCAGCAGCCCCTTCAATAACAATAGCAAAAATTTCCATAGCACCATGTATCCAAATCCCTCTCATGCTTTCCCATATTACCCCGTGTTTATAAAAGAAGTATTGAAAAGCACCCAACATTATGCCATTGTTTAATAGTAAATAACCCGTACCCAAACCTAAAAAAGCGCCTAAAATAAAACTGAGAATTCCAACATATAAGTTGTTAAGTGTAATGCCAATAAAACTGCCCCAGTTGCTACCGCTTTTATAGACAGCAACAGGATCGCCTTGTTCTATATTTTCTAAAGACATATTCACATAATGATCTCCCAGTATAAGTCTTACAAAAGAATCGTCAAACGCAGCAGATAGGGCACCAATGGCAACAAAAACACCAAAAATTAAGAAGGCATAGAGTACATAACGTCTGTAATTATAGACAATTAATGGGACTTCAATTTTCCAAAATTGTACAAAACGATTGCTGTCTTGTCGTTTGGTTTTATATATTTTTTGAAACGCTTTTGCTGCTAAATTATTTAAGTACAAGACCACCTTACTTTTAGGGTAGTAGGTTTGGGCATAAGAGAGGTCGTTTACTAAATGCACATAGAGTGAAGCAAGCTCATCTGGGTTTTTAAGCGTTTTTCCAAATATTGCAATTTCGAACTCTAACCATTTTTGTTTGTTCTGTTTTATAAAAGCAACTTCTCTCATGTCTATCAAAGCTAAACATTTTTTTCTTTTTTAGAACTCGTTTAGACTTTTTTAATTCGCTAAAAAATGGTTCTTTTTCATTTTTGCTTTTTTATATTCCTTATCACGGTTATGCCATTCAAAAAAAACTGTTAATCAAACCCAAATAACTACTTTTTTACATAAATCTAAAAAGTTTAAACGAGTTCTTAATTTACATTTTAGTAGTAGTTATGTAACTTAAAACGATTTGTGTTGTCTGTTCGGGGGCTTCCGAAACGTCGGGACGAGAACTATTTGTATTCAAAAAATAGGTTTCGACTGTGCTCAACCTGACATTTTGATATTTTTAATCAAATCATATGCAACTACCGACTAACTTTCATACATTTTATTGTAAATCCGACGAACGGTTTTTTAGCATCAAATATTTAAGATATATTTACTATTAGTTACTTTAATTACTTTAAGTAAGTTCAAAATATAAATGGTAGAATTACAAATAAATACAACTCAAAATGTGAATATTAATTTCACAGCGGCTTCAGTTGGAGAGCGTATTTTAGCATTTGTAATAGATTTAATAATTAAGGTTGCTTATAGTATTGTAGTGTACCAATTACTATTTGGAGTGATGAATATTGAGGCGTGGACGGCAGGTATGGATTACTGGTCTAAAGTAGCCATTTATGTGATGTTTTATTTACCAGTTGTTTTTTATTCATTAATTTTTGAAACCTTTTTAGATGGGCAAACACCGGGGAAACGCATTTTAAGAATTAAAGTCGTTAAAATAGATGGCTATCAGGCTTCTTTGGCCGATTTTGTCATGCGTTGGTTTTTTAGATTAATAGATTTAAATCTTTTTGGTCCTGTTTTTGGTCCTATCATCGCTCTTATAGCCATTATATCGAACACTAAAAACCAGCGGTTAGGCGATATGGCTGCAGGCACTAGTGTGATTACCTTAAAGCATAAAATTAATATTAGCCATACCATACTCGAAGACCTAGAAGCTACCTACGAGCCAACTTATCCTAGCGTTATTAAACTCTCTGATAACGATGCGCGAATTATAAAAGATACCTTTATAATCGCAAAAAAATCGAAAGATTATCAAACCTTAATTAAATTACGCCAAAAAATTATGGAAGTTACAGGCATCAAAGAAAACCTTCAAAACTACGATATTGAGTTTATTGATACCATTTTAAAAGATTATAATTATTATACCCAAAATATGTGATATTTGGCTACTGGATAATCTTCTGTAAGCTAGATTTTGTGTTTCTTTTTATGAAAAAAGCGAAGACCACTGTTTTTTTGAAAGGCGGTTATTAAATCACGTTAATTAACGTGATTTCGACGTAAGAAAATTTACGTTAGTCATACAAGCAAGTTTTCATTAAAAGCCTAATTTCGATACAATTTTTCTTCGTTTCTCTTTGAAAAATCACTCAATTTGACGGCTTTTTCATTCTAAATCCTTAGATCGAACTTACGTTAATTAATAACCTCTGCTTTACGAATGTAAACGTTTCGTAATGGCCATTCTCTATTGTCAGTTTCAACTGCATTAATTTTATCTACCACAGCCATGCCTTTAGTTACTTTGCCAAAAATAGTATAGCTGCCATTTAAATGATGTGATGTTTTTTGAACAATAAAAAACTCATAAGGCGAGGCCAGTTTATAAGGGTTTTCAATTTCGCTACTGGGCATAGAAACCATTCCCCTAAAATGTTTGTAGCCACGTTTTGTATCGGTGGGCAAAAGATAGCGCCCTATGTTTCTTCTCTTTTTTAGTACTTTGGGGTCATCGCTATTTCCACCTTGAATAATGAAGTTTTTAACAACACGATGAAACTGTGTGCCATCAAAAGCTTTTCTTTTAGTGAGATAAATAAAATTAGAACGGTGAAATTTTGTTTTATCGAATAACAAAATTTCAATATCGCCATAATCGGTAGTTAAGCGCACTTTGTTTTCTTTATGCTCCTTATCATATTTAAGAAAGAACTCCATCGCTAGGCTATCATTAAGATAAGGGAATTGTGGTTTTACAACCGTGTCTTTTACTACTACTTTTTTTTGCTCCTTTTTTTCTGTAGGAATAGTTTT
>CALDCO010000186.1 GCA_937937185.1 uncultured Flavobacteriaceae bacterium | reverse complement strand
TCACCGGTTTTTGTGGGGCCATCGTTAAAGACATGTCCCAGATGTCCGGCACAATTAGAACAAACAATTTCTGTACGAATCATACCATGCGATTTGTCTAAAACGCGATTAACAGTGCCTTTTATAGAATCGTCAAAACTAGGCCATCCGCAGTGAGATTCAAATTTTTGATCACTTTTAAAAAGTGTTTGATTACAGCCAGCACATTGGTACTCGCCATTTTCAAAATGCAAATTGTATTTACCAGTATGGGGTCTTTCGGTACCCTGCTTCCTTAACACACGGTATTGCTCGTCTGTAAGTTGTTCACGCCATTCTTCGTTTGTTTTTTTTAGGTTGAAATCACTCATTTTTCAGGAATAAAATTCAAAGCATCACCATTGATACAATGTCTTTTTCCAGTCGTATTTTTAGGGCCATCATTAAATACATGACCTAAATGACCGCCACAAGTAGCACAATGTTCTTCAGTTCTTGCATAGCCTAAATCATAATCTGTAGAGAAAGCAACACTACCTTTAATCTCTTTATCGAAACTTGGCCAACCAGTGCCCGAATCAAATTTAGTTTCGCTATGAAATAAAGGGGTGTTACAAGCTGCACAAGTGTAAATGCCTTTTTCATAATTCTTATTTAACGGGCTTGTAAAAGGACGTTCTGTTCCTGCTTTTCTTAACACATAAAATTGCTCCTCGGTTAAAATCGTTTTCCATTCAGCTTCCGTTTTAGATATTTTAAAAATTTCGGCTTCTTTTTCATTTTTTTGTGCTTTTCCATTACAGCTAAATAACAGAAATAGAATTAATATGTATGTGGTGTGTTTCACGGGGAAAGTTTTAATTTTTATTTTTTTATTAAAACTAAGTAAATTTTACGAAAAAATCATTCATTTTAACGTTTTAGAAGAAATAAATAATAATTTATTAAATCGATTATAATTTGAATTAATATTCTAATTTTACGTTAAAAATTGCTAATGACCATTTATCATATCAGCGCAGAATGTTTTCCGGTAGCCAAAGTTGGAGGACTAGCAGATGTTGTAGGTGCGCTCCCAAAATATCAAAATAACTTGGGGCACCAAAGCTGCGTTATTATGCCTTTTTATGATAATAAGTTTACTCAAAATAATACTTTCGAATCGGTTTTTACTGCTACATTTTTACTAGGAAATGAAAAGGTGAATTTTAGAGTTTTTAAACTTAAAAACAAGAGCCTGGATTTTAACATTTTTTTGGTTGATATCCCGGAGTTATTATTTACAAATAACATCTATTCTAATGATGATACGAATCGTTTTATTGCTTTTCAAATTGCCGTTTTACAATGGATAAGCCAAATGGAGGTGTTGCCAGATATTATTCATTGTCATGACCATCATGTAGGCTTAATGCCTTTTATGATGTCTCATGCCGATCAATTTAAATCTTTAAAACGAGTGCCTTCTGTATTTACCATTCATAATGCCCAATACCAAGGTCAATTTTCACACAGCAAAGAAAATTTAATTCCTGAATTCGATAAGAATTTAACTGGACTTCTAGATTGGGATGAGCAAATAAATCCTTTAGCTACGGCTATTAAGTGCGCATGGCGTGTGACTACTGTCTCACCTAGTTACATGAACGAACTTATGTATAACGCTAAGGGCTTAGAATCGTTGTTAAGTAGTGAGCGTAATAAATGTATTGGCATACTTAATGGTATCGACGACGTGGTCTGGAACCCGAAAACAGATGGGTTTTTAATAAAAAATTATTCCAAAAAAACGGTTATTTCAGGCAAAAAAGCAAATAAACAATGGCTATGCAAAACTTTCGGTCTAGATGAAAAATTACCGCTTTACATTTTTATTGGTCGTTTAGTTTATGAAAAGGGGGCCGATTTATTGTCTGAAATATTTGACATTAGTTTGCAAGACACCCAAAAATCAATTCTATTATTAGGATCTGGAGATCAAAAGGTAGAACGAGGCTTTGAACAGTTAAAAGAGAAATACGCTGGATATTTTAATGCCTTTATAGGTTATGATGAGCGCTTATCTCATATCATGTATGCAGGAGGAGACTTTTTATTAATGCCCTCTAGAATTGAACCCTGCGGGCTAAACCAAATGTACTCCCTTAGATATGGAACGATCCCTATTGTTCATAAAGTAGGAGGTTTAAAAGATACGGTTACAGATATTAATGACCATGGTTTTGGTTTTTGCCATGAAGGCGTATCTGCAATAGAAGTATCGAAGGCGATATCTAGAGCAAATGCTTTTTACGCTAGGGTAGAAGATTTTAGAAAAACATTAAAACGTATTATGGATATCGACCATTCATGGCAATATTCTGCAAAACAATATATTAGATTATATAATGAATTAATTAAATTAAAATGATAAACGATAAAATACTATCTATTATTTTAGGAGGTGGTCAAGGGTCTAGGCTCTATCCTTTAACAGAAAAAAGATCAAAACCAGCCGTACCCATAGCGGGTAAATATAGATTGGTTGATATTCCAATCTCTAATTGTATTAATTCAGATATTAAACGCATGTTTGTATTAACACAGTTTAATTCGGCATCGTTAAATAGGCATATAACGAGTACGTATAATTTTAGTTTTTTTAGTTCTGCTTTTGTAGATGTACTAGCTGCTGAACAAACCATAGATAATAAAACATGGTTTCAAGGAACAGCAGATGCTGTAAGGCAGAGTATGCATCATTTTTTAAGGCATGATTTTGAATATGCTTTGATACTCTCAGGAGATCAACTGTACCAAATGGATTTTAATGAAATGCTTCAGGCGCATATAAAAAGTAATGCAAAAATTTCTATAGCGACATTGCCTGTAACAGCTAATGAAGCAACTTCGTTTGGAATCTTAAAGACCAATAAAGAGAACACCATTACTTCGTTTATAGAAAAACCTGATAAAAAATTATTACCAGACTGGACCTCGACCGTAAGTAAGGAAATGAAAAAAGAAGGGCGTATTTATTTGGCCTCGATGGGGATTTATATTTTTAATAGAGATTTGCTAATCGAACTTATGGATAATCCAGATACTATCGATTTTGGTAAAGAGATCATTCCGCAGTCTATTAATGAGCATAAAACATTGAGTTATCAGTTTGAGGGCTATTGGACAGATATTGGAAATATAGATTCTTTTTTCGATGCCAATTTAGGCCTCACAGATGATATTCCAAAATTTGATTTATATAACAGCAAGAACCGAATTTATACCAGAGCTAGAATACTTCCAACAACTAAAGTTTCTGGTACAACAATGAATAAAGCGGTAATTGCTGAAGGGTGTTTTATTAATGCGTCGAAAATAGAACGCTCGGTAATTGGTATTCGATCTCGAATTGGCGAAGAATCGGTTGTGATTAATACCTATATGATGGGGTGTGACCATCACCAAACGTTAAAAGAATTAAATTCCAAATCTATAAAAACTCCTATGGGAATAGGAAGACGTTGCTTTATTAAAAATGCAATTTTAGATAAAAATTGTTGTATTGGAGATGATGTAAGGATTAATGGTGGCACGCACAGAGATAATATTGAGACCGATACTTATTTTATTAAAGATGGCATTGTTGTGATTAAAAAAGAAGCGATTATTCCCAATGGAACAGTAATATAAGATATAAATATGCCTAAAGTAAAAGCACATAGCCTTTTTACAGAATTTGATATTGCTCTTTTTAAATCTGGGAAACACTACAGGTTGTATGAGAAATTTGGGGCACATATTATTAATTTAGATGGCGTATTAGGAACTTATTTTTCTGTATGGGCACCAAGTGCAAAAAGTGTTTCTGTTATAGGTGACTTTAATTATTGGTCTGGCGATGAACATGAGCTTCATGTAAGATGGGATGAAAGTGGTATTTGGGAAGGTTTTATTCCTCATGTACCAAAAGGGAGCGCTTATAAGTACAAAATTTACAATGCAAATACGAATGGCATTACAGAAAAAGCAGACCCTTATGCGCGTCGTTGTGAACACCCTCCAAAGACAGCCTCGATAGTGTGGGAAGACAATTACCAATGGAACGATAAGGATTGGTTACAAAAACGAAAAGCGCATAATGCTTTAAATGCCCCTTACTCAGTATATGAATTACACTTAGGATCTTGGAAAAAGAGAATTGAAGAGAACAGGTCTTTATCTTATGTTGAACTTTCTGAGGAATTGGTAGCGTATGTTAAAAAAATGCACTTTACTCATGTAGAGTTAATGCCCATTATGGAATTTCCTTACGACCCTTCTTGGGGTTATCAAATTACAGGATATTATGCGCCAACCTCACGTTTTGGTTATCCTGAAGAATTTAAACTGCTTGTCGATAAATTACACGAAAACAACATCGGAATTATATTAGATTGGGTCCCTTCCCATTTTCCCGAAGACCTTCATGGTTTGGGAAATTTTGATGGCTCGTGTTTGTACGAACATCCAGATCGTCGAAAAGGCTTTCATCAAGACTGGAAAAGTTTAATTTTTAATTATGGAAGAAATGAAGTAAAATCATTTTTAATTAGTAATGCTATTTTTTGGTTAGACCAGTATCATGTCGATGGACTTAGAGTAGATGCTGTTACCTCTATGTTATTTTTGGATTATTCTAGAGAAGAAGGACAATGGGAACCAAACATTTATGGCGGTAGAGAAAACTTAGAAGCGATTACTTTTTTAAAAGAACTGAATGAAGCCGTTTATTTAGCTTTTCCAGATGTGCAAACTATAGCAGAAGAATCAACCGCTTTTCCAATGATTTCCAAGCCTACCTCCATGGGAGGAATAGGTTTTGGAATGAAATGGATGATGGGGTGGATGCACGATACACTGCAGTATTTTAAAAAAGAACCTGTTCATAGAAAGCACCATCAAAATGAATTAACATTTTCTACAACCTATGCCTTTAGTGAAAATTTTATGTTACCATTCAGTCACGACGAAGTCGTGTATGGTAAACACTCCATTTTAGGGCGGTTACCTGGCGATGAATGGCAGCGTTTTGCTAATTTGAGAGTATTATATGGCTACATGTTTACTCACCCTGGAACAAAACTGCTTTTTCAAGGCGCAGAGTTTGGACAAAGCGAAGAATGGAATTTTCAAACCAGTTTAGATTGGCATTTATTACAATATGACGTACACCAAGGCATACAAAACTTAGTTAAAGATTTAAATCTACTCTATCGAAATGAACCCGCCCTATACGAAAAGCAGTTTTCACATGAAGGCTTCGAATGGTTAGATTATAATGATGCTGAAAATTCGATTATTGTTTATATGCGAAAAGGAGAATTACCAAAAAATGATTTGATTGTTATTTGTAATATGACGCCAATACCGCGAAAAAATTATAGAATTGGCTTGCCACGAAAAGGGACTTTAGAAGAAATTTTTAATAGTGATTCTAAACCTTATCACGGCACGAATCAATATAAAAATTCTAAAATAATGGTTCAAGAAAAAAGCCAGCAAAATAGAGCACATTCAGCATTAATTATAATTCCTCCATTAGCCACAATAATTATGAAATACGCAATAGAATAAGGCTTAATTGAGATTTTAATAAAACGTTAAAAATGTTTTTAATTAATATTTTATATGTCTTAACTAATGCTTTTTTTTACATGTAAAAATGTAATTGCAATGATAACCAATACCGATTTAGAACACAAAGGAAATCTCTTTCCATCACAAATTATTTCGTTTAAAAAGAATGTCGATACGTTGCTTTTCACTACCGATAATCATGTTGTATTACAGCTCACGATATTTAGAGACAGTGTCTTACGATTTAGGTACAGCACAACAGGGACATTTGAAAAAGATTTCTCTTATGCTGTTACAACCTATGCAAGTAAAGGTTATAATTACTTAGATATTGAAGAAAACGACGACGAATATATTATAACCACAGCCAAATTAATTTGTAATATTTCAAAATCAAACCTAAAAGTAACATTATATGATGCTAAGGACAGAACCTTAATTAATAAAGATGAACTCGGCTTTCATTGGGAAGAAAGTTATGAATTTGGGGGGAATATTGTAAAAATGAGTAAACAGGTTAATAGTGGTGAAAGCTATTATGGTCTTGGCGATAAACCTGAAGCACTCAATCTTAAAGGCAAGCGTTTTCAAAATTGGGCGACAGATTCTTATGCTTACGGAAAACAAACCGATCCCATTTATAAGGCGATCCCATTTTATACGGGTTTACATCATAACAAATCTTATGGAATATTTTTCGACAATACCTTTAGAGCTTATTTCGATTTTGCTCACGAGAGAAGAAATGTAAATAGTTTTTGGGCGCAAGGTGGCGAAATGAATTATTATTTTATTTATGGGCCAAAAATGCAAGATGTGGTCGAAAACTATACCGATTTAACAGGCAAGCCTCATCAAATGCCGCCATTATGGGCTTTGGGTTTTCATCAATGTAAGTGGAGTTATTATCCCGAAAGTGAGGTTAAAGAAATTACAAATACGTTTAGAGCATTAAAAATACCCTGTGATGCCATATATTTAGATATCGATTATATGGACGGTTTTAGGTGTTTTACATGGAATAAAGAGCATTTCCCCGACCCTAAACGCATGGTAAAAGAGTTGGCAGATAATGGCTTTAAAACGGTCGCAATTATAGATCCAGGAATTAAAATCGATAATAATTATTCTGTTTTTAAAGAGGCTTTAGAAAACAATTATTTCTGTAGGCGCGCAGATGGTCCTTACATGAAAGGTAAGGTTTGGCCAGGCGAATGTTATTTCCCAGATTATACTAACCCGGAAGTTAGGGAATGGTGGGCTGGATTATTTAAAGAGCTTATTGAAGATATAGGGATAAAAGGTGTTTGGAATGACATGAATGAACCTGCAGTCATGGAAGTGCCCAATAAAACCTTTCCAAATGATGTGAGACATGATTATGATGGCAACCCTTGTAGTCATAGAAAAGCCCATAACATATATGGTATGCAAATGGCTAGAGCCACTTATCAGGGTTTAAAAAAATTCTCCTATCCCAAAAGGCCTTTTGTTATTACACGTTCTGCTTATTCAGGAACGCAACGTTACACTTCAACTTGGACAGGCGACAATGTCGCGACTTGGGAACATTTAAGTATTGCAAACATACAAGCACAGCGCATGTCTATGTCTGGATTTTCTTTTGTGGGAAGTGATATTGGTGGGTTTGCAGAGCAACCTCAAGGCGAGCTATTTACACGTTGGATTCAGTTGGGTATTTTTCACCCTTTTTGCAGAGTTCATTCCTCTGGAGATCATGGCAATCAAGAACCATGGGCTTTTGACGACGATGTGACAGATATTGTTAGAAAATTTATTGAACTTCGGTATCAATTATTACCTTACTTATATA
>CALDCO010000185.1 GCA_937937185.1 uncultured Flavobacteriaceae bacterium | reverse complement strand
ATTTATTAGCACCAAAGCTCAAGAAAAACTCAATATAGCAGGAACTATAATCGATGAAAATAATTTACCCCTTATTGGCGTAAATATTTTAGTTGAAGGTACAAGTACTGGTGCCGTTTCTGATTTTGATGGAAATTACAGTATTAAAGCAGCAAAAGGGGAAACTTTAGTGTTCTCTTACGTAGGCTATGCAACACAATCGATTACGGTTGGAGATCAAACAAGTATTAACGTGACATTGGCTGTAGATAGCAATGCTATTGATGAAGTCGTTGTTATTGGTTATGGAAAGCAGCGAAAAATAGAAGTAACTGGTGCCGTGGCAAAAGTTAGTGCAGAAACCATATCGAAGGCACCAGTGTCCGATATTGGCGAAGCCATACAAGGGCAAGTTGCCGGGGTTAACATTCAATCAAGTAGTGGTCGACCAGGTGAAGCTACGAATGTACAAATTAGAGGTGTAGGCTCACTAGGTGGGGGAACGCTAGAGCCATTATATGTGGTAGATGGTATTCCTTTTCAAGGCAATCCTAATATTGCACCAGAACAAATTGAATCTATAAACATCCTTAAGGATGGCGCCTCTGCTGCAATTTATGGAGTAAGAGCATCTAACGGGGTAATCTTAATTACCACAAAGAAAGGAAGTAAAGGGAAACTTAAGGTAGACTATGCTACGTACACTGCAGTACAAACTATTACTTCTGGAGTCCCTTTAATGAACACACGTCAACAACTTTTTTCTGACCAAACGGTAAACGATGCAGATGGGACTGTAAATAACACCTTCTTTTTAAATCCAAACGCTTTAGATTTTGATAGTGATTACGTTGAAGACATCCAAAATAATAATGCGCTTATTAGAAATCACAACATTAATGTCTCAGGAGGCGTAGGAGATCTTACCTTAAATATTAATGGCACTTATTTTGACCAAGAAGGGGTCTTAATTAACTCAGGTTTCGATAGATTAGCAACCCGTATTACGGGGCAATATAACAAAGACCGCTTAAAAATCTTTTCTAGTATAGGAATAACCGATGAAAACAGAGAACAAGAACCTTTCGCTTTCTTAGAATTGGCAGTAGCGCAACGCCCCTTTCAACCCTCGCTTGCTGATGTAAGACCTGTAAATGGGGTGGTACAACTGGGTGTAGGTACTGGGCAACCAGAATTACTTAGTTTTTTAACAAGACTAATTAATAACGAAGATGAAAGAAAAATTAGAAGCTCAAACATCGCATTTAACTTGGAATATGAACTCTTTAAAGGTCTTAAATACAAAGCTAACCTCGGAAGAAACACCTGGAACTTTAGTAGAAAGTTTTTCCAACCACAATATTTGTTATTTAATGTTGAAGGCGATTTTGTGCCTGGCGCTTCTAGAGAAGATGCAATACTACAAGAGAGTTTTATTTTTTCTAGTACAAATGCAATAGAAAATTCTTTAAATTATAATTTAGATTTGGGGAGCCATAATTTTAAATTATTAGCTTTAGCCTCTTATGAAACATTTAGTGATAGAACATTAAGCACAGGGGTAATTGGTCTGGCTAGTAATAGTACGCCTGTACTAGGTCAAGGACAAGAACCTATTAACCCAAGTGGTTTTGATACAGAAAGAAAATTATCTGGATTACTAGGTCGTCTTCAATATAATTATGATGATAGATATCTTTTATCGGCAACCATAAGACGAGATGGCTCCTCTAATTTTGCCCCTCAAAATAGATTTGATGAATTCTTTGGGGTTTCAGTAGGTTGGAATGTTAGTGAAGAATCTTTCTTTAATGTTGATGCCATTTCTAATCTTAAGCTTAGAGCGAGTATTGCAGAATTAGGAAATCAAACCATCCCTTTTTGTAGCTATTGTACTACAATAGAGTCTGGAGTTAACTTTGTATTAGGTACAGATGAACAGCTTCAATTTGGTCAAATAGGCAGGCGTTTGGTTGACGAAGATATTATATGGGAAACGAATATTTCTAGAAATCTAGGACTGGACTTATCCCTTTTCCAAAACAAATTAAACATTAATGCAGATTATTATTTTAACGACATAAAAGACCTTCTATTAGATGAAAGACTGCCCCCTTCTACAGGGACAAGTGCACCAAGAGACCAAAGCTTTAGAAGTAGAATTATTAATGCTGGAAATTTAACTAACGAAGGGGTTGAACTGGCTTTATCGTACAAAAACCAAACCGAATCTGGCTTTAAATGGAATCTTACAGGGACTTTTACCAAAAATGTAAATACAGTAACAGATCTTAATGGTACCAATAGAGGCTTTGCTGGGGGGGTCCCTATTACTTCTGTAGCTAATGCTGATAACACCACGTTTTTAGCTGTAGGTTCTCCTGCTTCTTCATTTTTCTTAGTTCAAAATGAAGGTGTTATTAAAACAGAGGAACAATTGGAAGCCTACAGGCAAATTGTACCAGACGCTAGAATTGGTGACATTGCTTATATCGATCAAAATGGTGATAATGTAATTAATGACGATGATAGAGTGTTTGCTGGTTCTGGTCAACCAGAATTTGAAGCTGGTCTTGCCCTTAATCTTGAATATAAAGGCTTTGACTTTTTTGTTCAAAATTACCTTGCCTATGGTGCCGAAGTTTACAACGGAGCGCGTTTAGCTGCTTATGTATATGGAAGACACCTAGAACAATTTAATCAATGGTCGGCTCAAAATACAGATTCAGACATCCCAGCGAGAAGAGCTGGATTAGTAACAGACAGCACAAGACCAAGATCCGATTATTTCCTAGAAGATGGTTCTTACTTGCGAATTAGAAATATTACTTTAGGTTATTCTATTCCTGCCTCCAAAGTCTTCAATAAAGCGCGAATATATGTAGCCTCTCAAAACCCGTTTACGTTTACAAAGTATACTGGTTTTGACCCTGAAATAGGGGGAGATGGAATATTTACAAGAGGAGTAGATCAGTTAAGCTACCCAGTATCTAGAAGAGTACTAGTAGGTCTTCAACTAGGTTTTTAACAAAAAATTATAATAAAACGCAATAAAAGTATAATACATTATGAAAATAGCTATTTATGTGTTATATTAATCAACAAAAAAGACATGTTATATCATGAAAATAAATAAAACAATAAAGTATTTTTTAACCTCAGCGCTCAGCATTTTAATGTTGACTGGCTGTGATTTAGATATTGAAAACAGGAATGCGGTAACGACTGAAACCTTTTGGCAAACTACTGGTGACTTCGATGCAGCATTAATCACTGTTTATGGTGCTTTGCAATTTCAAGGAGTAAGCGGCGCTGGCATTGCTTTTGAAATGTTATTAGGAGACGAAGCAGGAACAGAAGATTTTTACAGACAAATTGAATTTGCCACCTTAGGCTTTGGTGATGCTAGTGAACAGGTTGTTGATAAGTGGAATGAACTCTATGTTGGAATTTTTAGAGCCAATCAAGTCTTGTTAAATTTGGTAACAAATGGTGATGTTTTTGATACACCCGAAGAGATTGCTTCAATAGAAGCACAAGCTCGTTTTTTAAGGGCATTCTATTATTTTCAGTTAATTCATACTTATAATGGAGGCGTAATTAAAACGGAGCAGAACATCAATGAAATCTCTGTGCCATTTAGCTCCATAGCCGATGTTACTAATGAAGTAATTTTGCCAGACCTTATTTTTGCGAAAGCTAACTTACCTCAAGCATGGCCATCCGCCGAATTAGGAAGAGTAACTTGGGGTGCTGCCACGTCATTATTAGGTAAAACCTATTTATACTCTCAGCAGTGGAGTCAAGCTGCTGCAGAATTAAAGCAAGTTATAGATTCTAATATTTACAGCCTTGTTGCAGATAACTTAGATAATTTTTCGCACACAACGGAGTTTAACAGTGAATCTATTTTAGAAACACCATTTTCTACTGCATTTAACCCAGGAGCTAATGGAGGTATCGTAGATAACAATACTTTCGAAACTGGTGCTGAAGCAAATGCTATAGGTAGAACCATTGGGCATCTTCAATTTGGTGGTTTTAATGTAATTTTGCCTACCTACTATATGCATGAATTATTCGTTAGAGACGAAGTAGATCCTAACAATCCAATTAATGATGGGAATTTACAATCTAAGAGAATGGGCGCTAGTATTGTTCCTGTAGATGGAGATGGTATGTATTATGGCCTTCCAATTGGGGAAAGACCAGGTTGGGTTTTTGGCCAAAGTTCTTATACAAAAAAATATTCTAATTGGTACCATTTACCAAATGAAGATGGTAATGACAGGTCTGATATTAATTTTAGACACATTCGTTTAGCCGATGTTTATTTAATGTATGCAGAAGCGGTTCTAGAAGATACAGGCGATTTTAATACGGCTATCGAATTTATTGATAGAGTAAGAAGCAGAGCTGGTGTTATTACACTAGAGCAATACATTACTGATAATGGGGGAATACCTGAATTTCATATTAGTGAACAGGTTGAA
>CALDCO010000184.1 GCA_937937185.1 uncultured Flavobacteriaceae bacterium | reverse complement strand
TGATTGTAACGCTGCTGCAGAATTTACTGTGACTTCCGATTATGACTTTGGTAACTTAGATACCTCTGGCGCTTGTGGTGCTGGTGGCACACTTACAGTAAACTATACTGTAGCAGACGATTGTGGTAATGAATCTACTGTTGCAGGGATTCTTGTTCTTGAAGATACTACAGGACCAGAATTAATAACAACTATAGAACCTAACATTTCTGTAGTTTGTACAGAGGTTCCTGAAATTCCTGAGTTGGAATTTCAAGATGGCTGTACCGATGAAGAAGTGACGATAGAATTTGAGGAAGTTAATGGCGATCTAGGTGATGGTTCAGACTATCAAATTATAAGAACATGGACCGTAACAGACATTTGCGATAACACTGAAGTGTATACTCAAACCATCGACGTCTCTAATGAAACATTAGCTAATAATGTAACTGCAGATAGATGTTACGATGATGGACCAATAGATTTATTTGAGTTTTTACCTACTGATACCGATACTTCGGGGGAATGGGTTATCGTTTCTGCCGTTAATAATACTATTGAAGTTATTGATGGTGTGTTCGATCCTTCAGATTTAGACCAAGAAGACGATTTGGGAGATTATGTATTCTCTTACACTATTACCAAAGGGTTTTGTCTTGAAAACACAGTAGTAACGATTACTCTTAATGACGAATGTGTTCCTTTACCATGCGGTAGAGAAGATTTTACAATCTCTAAAGCCTTAACACCAAATGGCGATGAACACAATCAGTTTTTCGAAATCTCTTCGGTTAAAGATTGCGGATTTAATCTTAATTTAAAAATATTTAATCGCTATGGTACCATAGTATATAGAAGTGAAAATTACCAAAATGATTGGGCGGCTACTGCGCATGGTTCATCAGTTGGTAATGCAGATCAATTACCTAACGGTACCTATTATTATGTAATCATATTAGAAGGCAGTGGGTTTAAACCTATTAGTGGGCCTTTATTTATTGGTTCGAAATAACAAATAACTTAATAACTAAATGAAATTAAAAAAGACTAATGTTTTTATCGCAGTTATACTATTTTCTTCGATATGCTTTTCGCAACAATTGCCGCAATTTTCTCAGTATATGTTTAATACAATATCTGTTAATCCTGCATATGCCGGAAGTAGAGAAACATTAAATGTTACTGCTTTGCATAGAAGTCAGTGGTTGGGTATAGAAAGAGGGCCAACCACTCAAACTTTATCTATACATGCGCCTTTACAAAACGAGAAAATTGGTTTAGGGTTTTCAGCAATAAATGATGCCCCTGGCTTTGAGAATTTTGCTTTTATTTATGCTGATTTTTCATATACTATTAAAACAGGAGAAAAAACGAAATTAGCTTTTGGTTTAAAAGGCGGTCTTACTCATTATAATTTAGATCAAGTCTTTTTAAACGATCCTACTGTGGTTGAAGATCCTTTCTTTGGCAATTATTCTAACAGATGGAATCCTAATATAGGTGTTGGTGCCTATTGGCACTCTAATAGGTGGTACTTAGGATTATCTGCGCCTCGTGTCATTAATACAGATTATAATCAAACCGAATCCTCTGATGGCATTACCTTTGTTGCTCAAGAACGTATTGGTTATTTCTTTACTGGTGGCTATGTTTTCAACCTTGGTGAAAGTACAAAATTTAAACCTTCATTTTTAGTTAAAGCTACTAATGGAGCTCCCCTCTCTATCGATTTAACATCTCATTTCTTAATCAAAGATAAATTCTGGATTGGTGGGTCTTACAGATATAATGTTAATACAGCTTCTTTAGCAGCTTTAGCCGATTTTCAAATCACTAAAGAGCTAAGAATTGGTTATTCTTACGATCATTATATCTCATCATTAAGACCTTTTGTAAATGGTACACACGAAGTAATACTTATATATGAAGTATTTAAAACTAAACGTATTAAATCACCTAGATATTTCTAATAGAGACGAGATCACATGAAAAAAAGTTTTATTTTACTAGCTACAGCCCTGCTGTGCATATTTTCAGTACAAGCACAAAAAAAGAAGAAACCACACAAAGGGACTGAAGTAGCCGATAGTTATTTTAGAGATTATGCCTATCATCAAGCAACAGAATTGTATCTCGAAGCGGCTAAAAAAGGAGATAGTAGTTCACATGTTCTTAAACGATTAGGAGATTCTTATTATAACATTTCAGATGTAAAACACGCCAGTTTTTGGTTTGAAAAAGCGATAAATAAATATCCTAAAATTGAAGCTGATTATATTTATAAATACATCCAAACGCTAAGGAGTTTAGGTAATTATGAATTAGCAAATGAATGGATTGAAAAATTTAAACAACGTTCGTTTAAAGATGGTCGTGTAAAAGATGACATTGCTTATACTGTTGAAAAATACAACGAATTGCTAGATACAGAACGTGTTTATGTAGAGTATAAAAATTTAGATTTAAATACAGAATATTCCGATTTTGGAGCCTACAAGCACGGCGACACCTTATATTTTGCATCCTCTCGTGTTAAAGATACTATTTTAGACAAAAAGAAACTCTACGATTGGAATCAAGAGCCTTTCTTAGATATCTTTCAAGTAAGCTTAACCCAAGAAGGAAATGAAATTACTTACGATGAAGTTCAAAAAATAGCATCAGAAGTTATTAACACTCCCTTGCATGAAAGTAATGTAGCCATCACTAGCGACGGCAAAACAATGTACTTTACAAGTGATATTGGTTCTAGTGCAAAAGCGAAACGTGTAAAAGGTACAAGAGATAAAGAAGGTACCGTTAATTTAGGAATCTATAAAGCAACCTTAGAGGGTAATAAATGGGTAGATGTTAAGGAGCTTCCATTTAACGATAAATCATTTTCTAATGGCTCTCCTGCGCTAAGTCCAGACGACAAAACGCTTTACTTTGCTTCAGATAGAGAAGGGTCATATGGTGGTTCAGATCTTTATAAAGTAGAAATATTAGAGGATGATAAATATGGAGAGCCCGAAAATTTAGGAGGAAAAATAAATACGCCAGGCAGAGAAAACTACCCGTATATTGCTAAAGATTCTACACTTTACTTTTCTTCAGATGCGCATTTAAATTTAGGATTGTATGACATCTTCGAGTCTAATATATTGAAGAAAAACCAAGGCACAATAGAGGTTAAAAATCTTGGTGCGCCTTACAACAGTAGTTTCGATGATTTTGCATTTACGATAGATTCTACAAATAATGGGTATTTTACTTCAAATAGACCCGAAGGAAAAGGTGGAGACGACATTTACGGTTTTAGTAAATTTGAATGTAAGCAAATCATTAAGGGATATACTAAAGACAAATTATCCTTGGAACCTTTAGCAGAAAGTACCGTAAAACTTTTAGACGAAAGTGGTAAAGTGATTGAAGAGATTACAACGGATAAAAAAGGCTATTTTGAATTTAAAAATGTAGCCTGTGATAAAAAATATACTGTTTTGGGTGAGAAAATCATTTACAAGCCAGACAGTAAGGAAGTGACTACATCCAGCACCAATGGCGATGAAACCGAACTAGAGCTATCTTTAGAACCTCTAATTCAAGATGGAGAAATTGTTATAAATCCTATTTTCTTTGATTATAATAAATCAACTATTCGTAGTGATGCCGCTTACGAATTAGAAAATATCGTTGTTGTACTTCGTACGCACCCTAAAATGACCATAAAAATTGAATCGCACTCAGATAGTCGCGGTAGAGCTGCTTATAATGAAAAGCTTTCAGATAGACGAGCAAAATCTACCAGAGACTATTTATATTCTAGAGGTATAGAGACAAATCGTATTGAAAGTGCTATAGGCTATGGGGAATCGCAACCCTTAAACCATTGCGTAGATGGTGTAAAATGTACTGATGAAGAATATGAGAAAAATAGACGTTCAAAATTTATAATTACAAGTGAAAATTACTAATAATAATTACAAAAAAGGGGTTGCAATTTTTTAGTGCACCCCCTTTTAATATTGTATTGAAAACCTGTAATAACTTACTAATAATTAAAAAAATAACTCATTTTCATTGTCTTTTAACGACTTTTTATGTGATTTAGCTCTTTTTTTTTAATCCTATACAAATCCTTATTATTTTTGTCATAGTTGTATGTTTATCAAAAAAGAAAAACCTAACTAGCCCCCGAATTTATTCAAGATTTTAGCTACTCATTAATGGTGTTTTGTATAATTATATTATCCTAACATCCTCATGAAAAATATAAAAGCTCTAAAAATACTGCTAATCGGCTTCGTATTTTCAGTATTTAATGTATCCGCGCAACTTCTAGAACCTTTTTCGCCACGTTATTCTGAAACTCTCAAAGGCGATATTGCAGTCATCGCAAATAATACTGTTTCATTAAATAGAACTCAGCCGTATAACGGAGAACTGAATAACAACGGGTTAAGTATGGTGAATGTTGATATTGACAACGATCCCACAACATTCAATTCTAGTAGTGCAAACTTAAGAAACCCTGCTCCTAATTCTTGTTTAACCATCGACAAAGTCCTTTTATATTGGGCTGCCGCAGATAAAGACTCTCCTGTAGGAGTAGATAATCAACCCAATTGGGATTATTTTGATGTAAAACTGCGTCTACCAGGTGAAACAGATTACAACACCATAAGAGCAGATGAAGTTATATTTAGAGGGAGAGATACTAATTTTAATTTTGAACCGTATGTTTGTTTTAAAGACATCACTGATCAAGTTAATGATTTAACTGATCCTTTTGGAACCTATCAAGTTGCTAATGTAGAAGGGAAAATAGGACAATTAATTCTTGATGATGGATCGAATTCGGGTACCTCTGGTGGATGGCAAATTATAGTCGTTTATGAAAGCCCCGATTTTAACTTGAAAAACATTTCTGTTTTTGATGGTTATGCTCACGTTACCAGAGATAGAAATACCTTCCCTATTAATTTTGATGGCTTTCAAACTGTTCCCAATGGCCCTGTTAGAGCTGAATTACTTATTGGTGCTTTAGAAGGTGATAGATCTATTAGGGGAGATCGTTTACAAATAAGAAATGTTGCAAATAATTTTGTAGATATTGTTGCTCCTGAAAGACCAGCAGATAACTTTTTTAATGGTAGAATTACCATTGGTCAACCTGGAAATGATAATTTTACAGATAGAAACCCTGCCAGTTTAAATACACTTGGATTCGATTCTGCTTTATTTCCTTTAAGAAACCCTGGAAACTCTATAATAGGTAACAATCAGGGCGGTGCAACCGTGAGTCTAACTTCTACTGGAGAAGGTTACGGTTTATTTGCAGTAGGATTGTCTGTAGAGGTTTTCGAACCAGAATTAGGACCTATTACCTATTCTGCCACACCTAACCCGATCACGCCTTCAGATGATCCAGATGAAAATGTGATAACTTATGGTACAAAAATGGTTAATAATGGTAATGATAATGCCATTAATATTGAATTTAACACGACTATCGCTTTAGGTTCAGAATTGATTCAACCTATTGTTGGTCTCCCTGCTGGTGTGACTTACACCTATAATAATGCAACAAGAGTCTTAACGTTTACCGCTCAAAATGGGCTTTTAGATATTGGAGAGTCGCTCGAGTTTGAATTCCAAGTTAGAATAAACGACCGCTGCACCTTCTTAACCGATGGTTGCTCTACAACCTTAGATTCTGAAATTGTAGGAACCTACCAAGGAGAAATTAATGATACGGTTCAAACCACAGGAAGTTCTAGTGATGTAGATGTTTGTGGTGTAGGTAATGATACGTCAACTAAAATTGAGGTTAATGAACCTGCTCCTGCCATGTGGACCACAAATCCTGGGGATTTAGATGTTACTCTGGAATGTGACGATCTTGATGGTTTAGAAGATGCTCAAATTTTAACTCCTGTTGCAGATTGTGATAGTTTGACACCAATTAAAACTGCTGGTGAATTTGTTCCAGATCCTAATGGCTGTTCTCTTAATGGAACATATACGAATACGTGGACTTTTACAGATTCTTGTGGAAGAGCCATTGCTAATTTTGTTCAAGTGATTACGATACAAGACACTACACCGCCTGATGTTTCAGCTTGTGTTGGTGTACTTAGTGAAACTGCTGAATGTGCTGGAGATGTCGATAATGAAGCCAATGCACTTGCTTGGCATCAAGCTAACCTCGCAAGACTTCAAGGTTGTGCTGAAGACGCTTGTAATCCAGATATAGAATTCACTACAGGAGACAATTACGATTGGGCGAATTATGTGCCGAATACGGGAGATTGTTCTGGTGGTGGAATGCTTACTGTTATTTATACATTAACTGACGATTGTGGGAATTTATCTGCTGAATTGCCAGCTATATATACCATAGAAGATACTACGCCACCAGATGTTTCGGCTTGTGTGGGTGTACTTAATGAAACTGAAGAATGCGTCGGAGATGCTGGTAATGAAGCTAACGCACTTGCTTGGCATCAAGCCAACCTCGATCGATTGCTAGGTTGTGCTGAAGATTTATGTAATCC
>CALDCO010000183.1 GCA_937937185.1 uncultured Flavobacteriaceae bacterium | reverse complement strand
TTAAACCCAAATTATGCACTAGAAAATCTATTACGTTCATGAGCTACTGCAAATACTAACGCTTTGCTGTGTTTTTTAATTTAACCATAGCGATGCTATGCTGAAATTAAGAAATCACCAATATTTATTGTAGCTCAAGACCTCATTACGAAGTTCTAATGCATAATTCGGGTTAAAGACCTTTTATGCCATTACAAAAAAAGAGGCTATCTAAAAAGTTCAGGTTAATGACACTTAACTTTTTAGACAACCTCCTTTAAAATTAACTAATAAAAATACTATTCTTCCTTAATTGTAATAGGAACTCCATAGCGCTTTGCAGGGTTTAACTTAACATTTAATTTGTTATAATTAAGTCTGCTTTTAATAAAGTTTTCAATAACAACATCCTCTGTTTTCACTGTTAGTACTACTATTTCATTTTCCTTATTAAGGGTGAAAATAACATATGCTTTTAATTCATTTTCAATAGAAAAAGCAGGTTTATCTAATAAATGACTTATTGCTTTAGCAACTTCAATAGATTCTACTTTAGAAATTGAAGTTTCAGTTTTAATTGGATCTGTACTTGCAGAAACTGTCGATGTAAATGCAATAGCAACTACTAATAGTGCAATTTTAATTGTTTTCATAATTGTTGATTTTTAATTGATGTATGCTTAATAGACTTTTAATTTTTTAAATTGTTACAGCTACTATTTATTTTAACAATTTTTAACAGTCTGATTTTTAATTCATTTCAAAATTAAACACAAAAAAAGAGTAGTATGTTATACTACTCTTAATAAATATATATGTTTAGGTAACTTTTTAAGTTAACTGTGTTATCTTAACTTAACGTGATTTCAATAAGAAAATTTACGTCAGTCAGAGTGATTTTCGTTAGAAAATTGTATCGAAGACAAGTAAATTTTCAATCAAAAGCCTAATTTCGATACAATTTTTCTTCGTTTCACTTTGAAAAATCACTCAATTTGACGGCTTTTTCATTCTAAATTCTTAGGTCGAACTCACGCTAACTTAAAACTGCTTGAACTTTATCTGCAGCTTCTTGAAATTGAACGGCACTTTGCACATCTAATCCCGAACCATCTATTAATTCTTTTGCGATATCTGCATTGGTGCCTTGTAGGCGAACAATAATTGGTACCTTAATGGCGTCTCCCATATTTTTGTAAGCATCTACTATACCCTGGGCAACTCTATCGCAACGAACAATTCCTCCAAAAATATTTATAAGAATTGCTTTTACTGCAGGATCTTTTAATATGATTCTAAAGGCTGCTTCTACCCGAGCTGCATCTGCCGTTCCGCCAACATCTAAAAAATTAGCGGGCTCTCCTCCTGCTTGCTTAATCAAATCCATAGTTGCCATGGCTAAACCTGCGCCATTAACCATACATCCTACATTTCCATCTAAATCTACATAATTTAATCCTAATTCTCCAGCTTCGACTTCAATGGCACTTTCTTCTCGTAAATCTCTTAGTTCGGCTAAATCTTTATGCCTATATAATGCATTATCATCAATAGACACCTTAGCATCTACGGCCATTATTTTATGATCACTTGTTTTTAATACTGGATTAATTTCAAATAAAGAAGCATCAGATTTCACATAGGCGGTATATAAAGCTTTTACAAATTTTGTCATTTCTTTAAAGGCCATTCCAGATAATCCTAAATTAAAGGCCACTCTACGCGCTTGAAAAGGCAATAAGCCTGTTGCAGGATCTACCTCTTCGGTAAAAATTAAATGCGGTGTTTCTTCTGCAACCGTTTCAATATCCATCCCCCCTTCAGTAGAATACATAATCATGTTACGGCCTGTACTTCTATTTAACAATACCGACACATAAAATTCACTCGTTTCACTTTCGCCAGGATAGTAAACATCTTCAGCTACTAAAACTTGGTGAACACGCTTCCCTTGTGCAGAAGTTTGAGGCGTTACCAAATCCATTCCTATGATTTGTCCAGCAATTGTTTCTACTTCCTCTATACTTTTAGCGAGCTTAACTCCGCCCCCTTTTCCTCTTCCACCTGCGTGTACTTGTGCTTTAATAACATGCCAGCCTGTTCCCGTTTCTTCGGTTAGTTTTTTTGCTGCTGTGACTGCTTCTTTAGCATTTTGTGCAACGATACCGCGTTGAATACGTACGCCAAAACTATTTAATAATTCTTTTCCTTGATATTCGTGTAAATTCATCTTAAGTAATGGATTAATTCTTCATTTCTCTCGCCCAGAAATTTCGGGGGCGGAAATCTGTGAAATTTTAGTCACACAAAAGTAAATAATCGCAATTACTTACCCTAATATTTAATGAAGTGGTTTAAACTTTTTTTAATTTGCTAAAAAACTATTTGTTCAATAATTAACAAAGTGTTTAAAATATGTAATATTATTTATTGAATAGCTTGTATATTCTTTTTTAGAAATATATTTGCCAAAATTTCATTAGAATGAATAACAACATATTATTACAAATTGCTGAAGACTACGATAGTCCTGTATATGTCTATAACTCTGAAATAATTTCAAAGCAATACAAGCGTTTAACGAATGCGTTTGGCAAGGTAAAGCAGGTTAAAATTAACTATGCAGTTAAAGCACTTTCTAATATTTCGATATTAAAATTAATGAAAACTTTAGGAGCTGGTTTAGATACGGTTTCTATACAAGAAGTTAAATTAGGTTTAGCTGCTGGTTTTACTGCAGATAAAATAATTTTTACGCCTAACGGGGTCTCTTTAGAAGAAATTGAGGCGGTGGCAAAGCTTGGTGCTAAAATTAATATTGATAACTTATCTATTTTAGAGCAGTTTGGAACGCGTCACCCGAAAGTGCCCGTTTGTATTCGCATTAATCCACATGTCATGGCCGGGGGAAACACTAACATCTCTGTAGGGCATATTGATAGTAAATTTGGGATTTCAATTCATCAAATACCTCACATATTGCGTATTGTAGAGAATACAAACATGACTATTAACGGGATTCATATGCACACTGGTAGTGATATTTTAGATATTGATGTCTTTCTTTATGCCAGTGAAATTTTGTTTGACACGGCAAAAAACTTTAAAAACTTAGATTTCATAGATTTTGGGTCTGGATTTAAAGTCCCTTATAAATCTGGTGATATAGAAACTAATATAGAAGAGTTTGGAGAAAAATTAACTTCGCGATTTAATACTTTTTGTAAAAACTATGGTAAAGAATTAACCTTAGCCTTTGAGCCTGGAAAATTTTTAGTGAGTGAAGCAGGACAATTCTTAGTTAAAGTAAATGCTGTTAAACAAACGACTTCTACTGTTTTTGCTCAAGTCGATTCTGGGTTTAATCATTTAATTCGCCCAATGCTATATGGTTCGCAACATGAAATAAAAAACATTTCGAATCCAAACGGTCGTGAACGCTTCTACTCTGTTGTGGGTTACATTTGCGAAACCGATACTTTTGCGAACAATCGCCGTATTAATGAAATTAATGAAGGCGATATTTTAGCCTTTAAAAACGCTGGCGCTTATTGCTATTCCATGGCGAGTAATTACAACTCGCGTTACCGACCAGCTGAAGTGCTCTGGCACAATGGGGAAGCTCACTTAATACGTAAACGAGAAACTTTTGATGACATAATAAACAATCAAGTAGAAATTGATTTTGCTAAGAAAAAAGTAAAAGTGAGTTAGACTCGCATACTATTTTGTGAAATTTCAAGCTTTATACGCTTGTAACCTAAAGCGTTCTAAACATAAATTTTAACATTAGAATTATTAATGTAATTCAAAATTATCACCGAAGTATTAAAAATTCACAATATCTTTGAAGTGATCTTAGTTTTATCAGAACCTGCTTTATTTAACATTTCGTAACACTAGTATGAAATAGGAAGCGGTTAAAATTAAATAAAATTTTAAGGGCACTTTATGAAAAAATTGAATGCGATTTAACCCATTTTTATGGTAAGAGTCGCTGTCTTAACAAAAAAAGAAAAATGAATTTTACGAATCCTTTGGTGTATGGTGTTCCTTGTTTCCTTGGTCTCATCTTACTAGAACTCACTTATAGTAAACATCATAAAAAAGAAAAAAGAAAAAACTTATACCACTGGAAAGATCTTGCGTCTAGCTTAACCATGGGAGTTGGATCTGCTATTATTGCGCCGCTTACAAAAACGATTGCAGCAATTGTTCTTTTTAATTACGTTTATGAGGTGTTTAACCCTGAAATTGATGGTATTCGCACCAATATTATGGGTTGGAAATCATTTGGTTATGCTTGGTATGTTTGGCTAATTTGTCAACTTTTAGATGATTTTAGCTATTATTGGTTTCACCGTCAAAACCATAACATCCGTTTGTTATGGGCTGCGCATGTGGTTCATCATTCTTCCGAAAATTTTAACTTAGGAACAGCGGTAAGGAATGGATGGTTTACCATTTTTTATAAGCCGTTTTTTTATATGTGGATTCCTGCAATTGGTTTTCCACCTGAAATGGTAGTCGTTTGTTTGGGGATTGAAGCTTTATGGCAATTTCAATTACACACGGTATATATTCCTAAAATGGGATTCATTGAAAAAATATTTAATACCCACACGATGCATCAAGTGCACCACGCTCAAAATATTGAATATATGGACAAAAATCATGGTGGGTTTCTTAATATTTTCGATAAAATTTTTGGAACCTGGAAAGAACTCGATGAAAATATAGAGATTAAATATGGTGTGACTCACCCACCAAATTCTTATAACCCCTTGATTATTTTAACGCACGAATATCGAGACATTTGGAGAGATCTAAAAAAATCCAAGAATTGGTATCACAAGTTTATGTACATTTTTGCGGCTCCAGGTTGGAGCCATGATGGGAGTACATTAACTATAAAACAATACCGGAAACAACTTAAAGCGGGGTTAATTGCGCCTAATTAAATGATTTTCATAAAAAGTTAATCCGTTTTTATAGGGGTCGTAAAAAG
>CALDCO010000182.1 GCA_937937185.1 uncultured Flavobacteriaceae bacterium | reverse complement strand
TGATGCGCAAAACTCTATTACCAACACCTGGGTAAGAGATGCAGAAACCAAACGCCAATTTGCTATCCCTAATTTTTTAACACCTCGGGTTTTTAATGTTAGAACCACGATGAAATTTTAACTGTTTAAAAACACTGCAAACCGCACTTGCCACTTCGAGTAAATTTACAGTGAATTTGTATCGAGAAGGCATTATTAGCCCCGAAAGGTTCTCGATATATTTTTCTCCATTTCTTTACGAAAAACACTCGAACTGACGAGGATTTTCTTTTTAAATGATCTTATAATTCACACCCGTCACTTTGTGAATTTTACGAAGCTTAACGAAGTAAATTTGTATCGAGAAGGCATTATAAACCCTGAAAGGTTCTCGATATATTTTTCTCCATTTACTTACGAAAAACACTACCATTGACGTATTTATTAACTTACTGTATTATAGCTAATTAACATTCCTAATTCTTTAGCCATTCTGATCACATTTCTTTGTTTATTAAGTTTAATTTTTTCGTGATATGTTTGAATTCCTTTTTCAACATATTCTAAACCATTAACAAATAATTTCCAATAAAGCACAGCTAACTTTCTAGCGGTTGCTTTGATGGCTACTGAGGGGCCTCTTTTGGCTCTTATTTTTCTACCAAAAGCTCCTAAAGCTATGTTTTTGCTATTAATTAAACTTGTGGCAGCTTGCCTGAATATAATCCCTGCTTTAGGACTGCCTTTAGCTTTATAGTTTTTTCTTTTTTTTCCAGAATGGTTTTGTTTGGGAGCTAAACCTAGCCAAGAGGTAAAATGTTTTTCTGTTTTCCATTTCTGCATATCGGTACCTATCTCTGCCAAAAGTTGCATCCAATTGTAATCCGTAATCCCTGGTAATTTAGTGGCATCTTTACCATCGAATATTTTTAATAGATGATGATCCATATTCTTTATATTAGGTTTATGGTGTCTAATAGGTTTACGAGAACTCTTATTTGTTATATTGGGTTTTCCTGAACTCATTTTTATAAGCACTGCTTCTATCTTCCTATCACATTCTAAAATCAAATCTTGATAAAAATCATAACACTCAACAGCTTGTTTAAGAGCAAAAAGCCCTGCTTCATTATAATGTCCATTGAGTGATTTTAGAACTAATTCTCTTTTGTTTTTCAAAATACTAAGGTGACACATTTCAACTAAAACTTTTGGATCTCTTTCTCCTTTCAATATGGAACGAATAATTTTCAAACCACTGGCGCCATGAATTTGACTGAGCACTTCTTTTAAACGTATATTCATTAGTGTAAGGGCTTTTTGCATATGATTAATATGCATAGAAGCACTTCGAATATGATCCTCGCGCATACGCTGATAACCACGCAACTCCTGTACAAGCTCATCTGCTACAAAACAGCGACTCAAAAGCCCATAACTATGTAATTGCTGAATCCATTGGCAATCCTTAACATCGGTCTTCCTACCTGGAACTTGTTTGGTGCTGCGGCCATCGACCAACCAAACATCTAAACCTCTTGATTCTAAAATATCATATAAAATGACCCAATACACCCCTGTAGCCTCCATAGCCACACTGGCAATATGGTTATCCAGCAAATAATCTGCCAATAACTCTAAATCTTCTGTGAAGGTATCAAAACTCTTAACCTCTAATCCTTCAACTGCTACAAACACTTTGCGAGAACCTATATCTATTCCTGATGAGTGCGCTCTTATTTTTTTCATTCTAATTTATTTTAAAAGCCAAACTCAGAAAATAAGCTTGCTGATAGACTACCATTCGGGCATCAATAATCATTGAGCACCATAAACACTGACTCTATTTCCTGAAAACCATACTCGAACACAGGTATTTAAACACTACGCGATATATCGGTTATTTTATGGCTTGATTCTATACTAAAGATACGTCAGTTTATTCACTGGATAAAATTTTATTGGATGTCTCGAACTGACCAGGGTTTTCTTTTTAAATGATCTTATAATTCACACCCGTCACTTCGAGTGAATTTTACGAAGCTTAGCGAAGTAAATTTGTATCGAGAAGGCATTATAAACCCCGAAAAGTTCTCGATATATTTTTCTCCATTTCCTTACGAAAAACAAGAACTGACAAAGATTTCACGCATGTGATATAATATTTATGTACATTCACTTTTAAAAACTAAAAATGAATGTCAATATTTAAAACACAACCCATTTCTGGAGGGCACACTTGGTCCATTACCACTAAACTGGGCCACATTATAAAAATTGCCGAGACACTTTATGGGAAAAGAGACGCCTCTTACACACTACTTGGTGTTGAGCTCACAAAAAAAAAGAATCCCCAAATCTGGTTTCCCAACTATGGGGATTCTAAAAATATTGTTATTCAAATTACTGAGAATTGTTTAAATGATATGGATAGAGCGGTTTTTCAAGTTGCGCATGAAGCCATTCATTGTCTCGCACCCGTAAAAAATAATGAAGTAAGTGTGTTAGAAGAAGGCCTAGCGACACTTTTTGCTATCGATTATTGTACAAAAAACAATCATGGGAAACATTGGAACGCCCAAAAAAAAGAATATGTAACCGCGCAAAAATGGGTTGAAAAATTAATTGAGACTGATAAACATATCATAAAAAAACTAAGAGATCTCGAACCTTCATTCTCGAAAATAAACAAATCGCTTATTTTAAAAATTAATCCAAACGTTCCTGAATTTTTAATAACAGCATTAACAAAACCTTTCTATACCAACCCAAGTCCGGATTTCACATGATACTATTTATAGGTGTTGTACGTATGAAGAGAAAACCATAAAAAAAGCCTCTTTTCAACTGGGAAGTAACCATTTCGCTACCGCCAATTACGTTACAAAATTTATAAAAAAATAGTTTATTAGCTATTGGTATCATTTGGATAATGAGCCATTTGACCAAATAAAGAGCATATAAAAGACAAAGACTCGCAGATTAAAATCTGCGAGTCTTTGTTTTATTAAGAAGCTTTGCATACTACATTGCGCCCCATTCTTTTAAAGATTTTTTATTTAAATTAATATAATCTTCATTACCCGCTTTTTGCGCTTCCGCTAAAGAGGCTTTCGCTGCTTTAATAGCCGTTTTTGTTTTACCCGCTTTGGCATGAATTAACGATTGTTGTCTTAGATACCAAAAACGAGGCTTATCTTTTGTCATTTCAATCGCTTTATCTATCCA
>CALDCO010000181.1 GCA_937937185.1 uncultured Flavobacteriaceae bacterium | reverse complement strand
GCAGATTGGTTAAATCCTTAATTGTAAAAAACTTAACGGTTAAAAATGAAATTTCAATTGAAGATTTCTCTGCGGGTATTTATTTTGCTAAAATTAAATATGCTAACAAACAACAGACTGTTAAAGTGATTAAAATATAAGGCGCTTAATTCTTAGTCATCTAAAATTTTATACGGTGACAAATTAAATTACAAGGCTTTCTTTGAATTATATTAATATAAGACATAGAAAGCCTTTGTCTTTTTTAAACATCATTTTTAACGACCTCGCCGTACAAATCAAAATCAGCGGCTTCGGTAATTTTTACTGTAGTAAATTCTCCTGTTTTAAGATAGGTTTTTGTGGCATCTATTAACACTTCATTATCCACATCTGGAGAATCAAATTCTGTACGACCAACAAAGTAATTGCCTTCTTTTCTATCTATAATAACCTTAAACGTCTCCCCTATTTTCTCTTGATTTAATTCCCAAGAGATTTGAGACTGAATTTCCATAATCTCATTAGCGCGTTCTTGTTTCACTTCTGGGGGCACATCATCTATTAAGTTAAACGCATGCGTGTTCTCTTCATGGGAATAAGTAAAACATCCTAAACGCTCAAATCGCATTTCTTTAACCCATTCTTTAAGGATTTGGTAGTCTGCTTCTGTTTCTCCAGGATATCCTACAATAAGTGTGGTGCGAATCGCCATGTTGGGAACAGCTGTTCTAAATGCCTTAAGTAGTTTTGTGGTTTTTTCTTTTGTAGTTCCACGGCGCATACTCTTTAAAATAGAATCTGAAATGTGCTGCAATGGAATATCCATATAATTACAAATCTTCGTTTCTCGATTCATGACTTGTAATACATCTGTTGGAAATCCAGTTGGAAAAGCATAATGTAAGCGAATCCATTCAATGCCTTCTACTTTAACTAAATGCTCTAACAACTCAGCCAGATTTCTTTTTTTATATAAATCTAAGCCATAATACGTTAAATCTTGAGCGATGAGTATGAGTTCTTTTACACCATTAGCCGCTAGTTTTTCGGCCTCGGTTACTAAGTGCGCTATTGGAGTTGATTTGTGCTTTCCTCTCATTAAAGGAATGGCACAGAACGAACAAGGACGATCGCAACCTTCAGCTATTTTTAAATAGGCATAATTTTTGGGCGTGGTTGTTAAACGTTCTCCTATTAATTCATGCTTATAATCTGCTCCTAAAGCTTTTAGTAAGCTTGGTAATTCTGTGGTTCCAAAATATTGATCGACATTAGGAATTTCTTTTTGCAAATCTGGTTTATAGCGCTCACTTAAACATCCAGTAACAAATACCTTATCAACCTCCCCTTCTTCTTTCTTTTGCATGTACTCTAAAATGGTATTCACGCTTTCCTCTTTGGCATTATTAATAAAGCCACAAGTATTTATAACAACAATATTACCTTCTTCTTCATGTACTACCGTTTTACCACTAGCTTTTAATTGCCCCATTAATACTTCGCTATCGTAAACATTTTTACTGCAACCTAGCGTTATCACATTAATTTTGTTGTTTTTAAGTGATTTTGTCCTCATGCCCTTATTTTGGATTGCAAAGATAGAGTATAAAGTTTGAAGTAAGAAGCATTAATGATTAGAGATGAGTAATTCCTATATCTCTAGTCTTTAGATGCTGCTTGTTAGAACGACCATTTAAGTGAGACTTATCTTTTCTGACTTTTAATTATAATTTTTAGGGGGCTTTCTCATTTTTGAAGCCTGCTCATAAACAAAAGCCCATTTTAAGATCGATTGTTCACTTAGTGGTTTCCCTATTATCGTTAACCCCTTGGGTTCCCCCTTTTTATTGTAACCCATAGGTACTGTTAAAGCAGGATATTCAGCAACGGCAGCATAAGCAGCGTGATAGTTATTAATAGATAATATGCCATCTAGACGATGCTTAGTCATGTCTGCATCAAAAAACTGTTTGCCGTTAGTGTTTAAGGTATTTTTAATACTTTTAAATTCTTCTTTCGTTGCGCTATCTAAAACGATGCCCTCAAATAATTTTTGCCCATAAGGGGCTCTTAACAAGCTGTCTTTTTTATTGTAATTAATAATGTCTTGTACATTTTTAACTCCAACTGAAGCCTTTGCAAATTTGGATAGATAAAGCGGTAGATCGTTTTTCATATCTAAATTTAATAATCTTAAAAAGGCAGGTAATTCAATTTCTTTTTCTTCAATTTCAATAATCGTTGCCCCTTTAGATGATAGTACCGAAAGGGCTTTAGTATATAACGAATCTGATAACAACCTTTTGTAGGCTCCAAAACGCGTTCCATTTAAATCTTCTTGATGAAAATGATTATAATAATTTTCATGCTTGCGTTTAATTTTTAAACGTTTAGCATCTGAAGCATCATAACCTTGCATGGCATCAAAAACAATGGCGTTATCTACTACATTTTTTGTAATTGGCCCTGAAGTATCTAAAGTACTAGAAATGGGTACAATACCACTTCGACTTAATAGGCCTACTGTAGGTTTTAAACCCACCGTTGCGTTTTGGCTTGCTGGCGATAAAATAGAGCCTGCGGTTTCACTCCCAATTGCAGCAGCACAAAAATTAGCAGCCACCGCCACGCCACTTCCAGAACTTGACCCTCCAGTATCAATTATTTTTCTTCCATAGGGATTTAATGTTTGTCCGCCAACTGCACTATAACCACTTGGGCATTCGCCACAAAAGAAATAAGCCCATTCGCTTAAATTTGCTTTTCCTAAAATTATGGCACCATTGGCTTTTAAACGTTTTACAATAAAGGCATCTTCTGCATTGTTATTTTGCATAACAATGGCTCCTGCCGTTGTTGGCATATTTTCGGCATTTATATTGTCTTTTAAAAGTATTGGCATACCATAAATAGGATGATGGCTCTTTTTATTTCTATCTTTTTCTTTTGCCTCTTCAATTACATTTGGATTAATCGCAATTACCGAATTTAAAGACCACTCATTTTCACGGTCATATTTCCTTATGCGATACAAATAAAATTTAGTTAAGGCTTCATAAGAGAGTTTACCTTCTGCTATTGCGCTTTGAAGTTCATTAATATTTCTTTCGATAACCAAAGGCTTTAATTCTTGATAATTTAGCTCTGTAAAACCTGAAAGTTGATGATTTAAATGCTCCCAAATGGAAGCTTTGCTTAAAAATTTTGAATCTAAGACTTTAAATGAAATACTATCTTTTACTGAAATAGCACTAAGGTCTGAATCTTGATTTTTATTTGTTTCTGTTTTTTTTTCAATGCGATTACAAGAGAAAGCAAAACAACTAATCAAAATGAGGGAAAGGGTTTTCATAACCAATAATATCTTTAATGCCTTTTTTAATTTTAAAATCGCTCAATTAAAACGCCCTTTCTGCTTTCTATTTCAAAAAAAGAAAGGAAAAAATCATTACGCTATAGTTATGCTAATCTCAAAGTTAATACGGTACCATAAAAGTACAAAAAGAAAACTAACAAACTTAAAAGGGATTCATTTTTGCTTCAACTCAAAACATTTAAACAAGTTTTTATTAACTATTACTTTTCATTAGGGCTCTAAACTATTGTAGCAACAAAATTATTTGTTAAAAATGGTTTTAAAGTTTCGCCGTACATGCTTACTTCATTTATTTTCTTTCCGATATCTCATGATGACGCTGCTGTAAAAAGCCAAAATAGTTACTTTTTAATGAAGAAAAAATGACTGTTTTTTTGAAGGAGCTTTATAAAATAAATCAGGTCATAATCTAGAATAAATTTAGTTTTCTAAGGACTTGGCACCGTATTTTCACCAAAACAATTTTACCAAATGATGTGTTTTAGATTCTTTTTTTAGATTAGACGCATTATTTTTCTAGTAGTCTATTAAAAATGTGTTTTAACGATAAAATTGTGACTTTTTCTAAAAAATCACTCTAATTAATAATAAAAAGTTAAATTTAACCGAATAATTATTTTAAATTATTGATTGCCTGTGTGTATTAAAACCACTTTATAATAATTGCCACTCATTCTATACAACCAAGCCTACTTGTAGTAATTACTGCTAATCATGAAAAAAAACTACAAAATTAAAAACTTAAGAAAACCTTATACATTATTACTTGTCGCACTAAGCTTAATTTTGTTTTTCTCTGTGAGAGAATTTATTAGCACTATTAGTGATGGTACCATTCCTAATCAAAATTTTCCAGCTTCAGATGTTGGTAAATTTATTAGTCCGCAAATGGGGGAAAAACATCATAATCAACCCATAGTTTTTAATGGTTATGCCATACTTTCTGGAAATGCAAGTCATGACATTTGGGACATTTCAAATCCACGAAGTCCAAAATTCAGAAAAAATATTAAATCTCAGCATTCTAGCGGAGAAGCAGAATCGCATCAATTAACCTTAAGTAGAGACCAATCTGGAAAGTATTATATGGCAACTATTTCTGGAAGAGGTTTTGACATTTGGGATGTTACCAACACATTAAACCCTAAGTATGTAAAGGCGGTTTTAATTCCTAACATTAATTATGGCGATGTTCACAACGGCGTATGGGGATTAAGTTGGCAAGGCGATTATGTGTATGTAGGCGCAACGAATCATGGCATTTATGTTGTAGATGTTAGTAACCTAAATGCACCTAAAGTAGTAAAGAACGTTCCTTTTTCACAATTTAGAGGTGTTAAACCTGGGCCTTTGTTTGCCATGGGAAGTTTGTTAGTAGTCACGTCACCAAAAGGTAATTCTGGCGTAGCTACTCTCGATATTAGCAACCCAGCCTCTCCCGTTGTATTAGACATTGCAAAACCCAATGACAATAGATCTTACATTGGTGGTTTTTATGGTAAATATGCTGCTCTAATTAATCCAATTAGGTTATACGATGTTACTACAGACCCTTCAAATATTCAATTAAAGGCGACTCAAGAAAATCCCGATGCAGAGTATGTTGCTTTCGACGAAGGTAAATTGTTTTTAGGAGGTAAAAGGGGCGGTAGTGAAGGGGTTCATATCTACGATATTAACAATGTAAATAATATTAATAAGTTATCTCGAATTAAGGGTAGAGATTCCCGTTGGGACGATCAGTTTACTTGCCCAGTTGGTAACCTCGTTATAGTCTCAGACGACCAAAGAGTTGGTGGTCGTTCTGTAGGAAGTGTTATGGCGGTATACAAAAAAGATAAAGATACTAAAGGTCCTACTGTTGAATATACCAATCCTGTAGACAAGGCTGAAAACGTCTCTACAACAGCCTCTATTGGCATCTCTTTTTCAGATTGGATAGAATTTAAATCGGTTAGTGAACTTGGTTTTATTGTAAGGCCTACATCTGGCGGTGCAACTATTAGAGGAAAATGGGGGTGGTTATACACCACACTTACATTCACGCCCAATTCCCCTTTAAATAAAAATACTGAGTATGAAGTGATACTAGAAAGAAATCAAATCACAGATTTAATTGGTAACCCTTTAAAAGATAAATATCGATTTACCTTTAACACTGGAAATGGCGGTTTGGCAAATTACGAGAGTCCTATAATTTCTGGCAATGACCCTACTGAACTTGGTAATACCATAAATTGGACGATTGATAATCCTTCAGATAAAGTGGACTATGAATGGCTTTTAGAAGGAGAAGTCATTGGAGCAGGTAAAAAAATATCGCCTCAAATAAATAAAGCTGAACGTTATAATGCCTGTGTAAGAGTTCTTGAAAAAAGTAGTAGTAACAGTAGAATCTTCGAAGCTGAACACGCTATTAACGCATCAGGTGGAGTTTTATATAGAAGTAAAAATAAAGGCTACACTGGACAGGGATATGCCGATTATCCTAGCGTTCAAGGGAATGATGTTTTTGTGGAATGGGTAATTGATGAAACCCGATCTTTTAAAGCAGATTTCACTTTTAGGTATGCTAACGGGGCTACTAACGATCGTAAATTAAATTTGGTCGTAAATGGAAGAGCTCCAATTTCAGTACCGCTTCCTCCTACTGGGGCTTGGACCACCTATAAAGAAACAAAAATTAATAATTTAACTTTGAACAAGGGCCGGAATAATATAAAATTAATTGCAAATAATGGTTCAAATGGCCCTAATGTTGATCATTTAAAAATTACAACATTATCTGCAACAGAAGAAAACATTGAAGAAGCAGAACTAGCTCAGGCAAGTGGTGGTATAGAAATCGCCAATAATAATGCTGGCTATACTGGAACGGGCTATATGGATTTCCCAGGAAATCAAGGCGATAATGTTAAACTAGAATGGCTAGTCCCTTATGCCACTGAATTTACGACGCCTCTAACATTTAGGTATGCTAATGGTGGGAATGCAAATCGTCCCTTAACACTTACTGTTAATGATGAAGCGCCTATTACTCTCGATTTCTCGCCAACTAATGGATGGACTAGTTGGAGGGAATTAACTTCAAAGGATTTTAAACTAAAACCTGGAAACAATAAAATTACCCTAACGGCTAATGCTGGCAGTTCAGGACCAAATATTGACCATTTAAAATTATCGTCCCCAATTAGTACCTCTGGTCGTATTCTTGAAACGAAATGCTTTATTCAAAGCGTTTATCAAATTAGCAGTGCGCAGCCAAAGTCTAGCAGTGCCATGATTTATGATGATAATAAATTATGGAACGTTAATCCAGATAATAATTCTGTAAGTGTTATAAGTACTACGAATAATACTAAAACTATGGAAATTCCCGTAGGGAAGTCTCCAAAATCTTTAACTAAAGTTGGTAATACCATATGGGTTGCAAATAAAGATCAAGCATCCATTAGTGTTATAAATAGCGATACTGGTAATATCATTAAAACAATAAACCTAGAGTATTCTAGCCAGCCAGCTTCTATATTAAGTTCTATAAATGAAGACTATGTTTTTGTAGCCCTAAGTGCAACAGGCAAAATTCTTAAAATAAAAGCTAGCGACTACAGTATTAGCGATACACTCGTTATTAATAATGGTGCGCCTGAAAACGCACCAAAATTAAGTGGTATGGCACTAGATGGCCAAGGCACAACCTTATTGGTTAACCGATTTATTTCAAAAAACAATCAAGGGGAAGTCTTTAAGGTTAATCCGCAAAACATGTCGCTTACCAAAACGATTGTATTAAAAAGCACCGTAGTTAATGATGCTTCTAATATTACCAGAGGTATTCCTAACTATTTAAGAACAATTACTATAAACCCAAACAATAACGAAGCCTGGGTGGCCTCAAAAAAAGATAATATAGAGCGAGGAGAATTTAGAGATGGTTTGCCATTAGATCATCAATCTACAGTAAGGGCCATTACTTCAAGAATTAATTTGATTGATAGTCGTGAAGATTTAGAGGCTAGGATTGATATCGATAATAGTGATCGCTGTAATGCCGTAGTATTTAGTAAATTTAGTGGGATCGCTTTTGTGGCTTTAGCGGGTAATAA
>CALDCO010000180.1 GCA_937937185.1 uncultured Flavobacteriaceae bacterium | reverse complement strand
TTTTGCTGAACAGAGCGATTTATTAATCTACGATTTAAGTTTAAATGTAAAATTAGAGACTTTAGATGTTGCTTTGGGGGCTTCTAAAATTTATTTTAATTAAAAATTGGTATTGAACTCTTTGTGCTGGATCCCTTTTTGACTCGGGAATATTTGGTCTTATTTTAACGTGAGTTCGACCTAAGAAAATTTACGTTAGTCAGACAAGTAAGTTTTCATCAAAAGCCTAATTTCGATACCATTTTTCTTCGTTTCTCTTTGAAAAATCATTCAATTTGACGGCTTTTTCATTCTAAATCCTTAGATCGAACTTACGTTATTTTATTTGGATTTAGTTATCTAGTCGACCTTTAAAAAACGATAATCGTTTTTTAAAGGTCGATTACCTAAAAAGAAAATTGGATCAGAAACAGCGAGTGCGACTTCTTTTTGTCTAATAGAGTTAGGTGTTTCAACGATTAAATTATTTGCAATAGGTCTATCCTCGTAAATTGCAACGACTGATTCTTTTACTCTTACAAAGTTATTTTTATCTGTTAATATTAGTTGTAATTATTAAAATAGGGTTTGCTGAAAAACGCGTTAGTTGAATACAATTAACTGTTTATCAACAAAATAAGTTAATATCTTCATTGTTTTTATGGGATATAATGCAAGTATTTTTATAATTTAGATGAAATAAGTTTGCATTATGATAGATTATATTTCTGAAAGCCAGTTAAGTATAGAAGGGTTCCAAACTCCATTTGAAACCTCACTTTTAGCAGATAATCGTTGGGTAACACTTAGCAAAATAGTTCCTTGGGATCGTTTTGCGGCGCTATACATCTCGATAATGAATCCGAAAATAGGCCGCCCAGGGTTATCTCCACGTTTAGTGTTAGGTGCATTGATCATAAAACATAAAGAGAATTTGGATGACCGCGGGGTTATAGCGGCTATTCAAGAAAATATTTACATGCAATATTTCGTTGGCCTCAAAGGCTATAATCCAAATCCCATTTTTGATCCCTCTTTGTTTGTAGAGATCAGAAAGCGCATAGGTAGTGCTAGTTTTGATAAACTCAATACAGCGTTAATCGAATCAGCCAGTAAATTAGAAGATAAAAAGCACTGTTCAAAAAAGCATCATAGTGATGATGATTTACCACCAAATAAAGGGAAGTTGCAAATGGACGCGACTGTTGCCGATCAATATATTACCTACCCAACCGATAGTAAGATATTGAATTCTAGCAGGAAACAATCTGAAAAAATGATTGACAAACTCTACAGTCTTAATGCTAAAAAGGGAACAAAACCAAGAACCTATCGCCGAAAACTAGATGCTTTATTTATAGATTACTCTAAGAAAAAACACAAAACCCATAGGCAACATCGCAAGATGAATCGTAAATTATTGGAAGCGCTCAATCGAAACTTAAAACATATTAATCACTTATTAGATGTTTTTGAAACCAAAAAAATGCCTTTCCCTTTAAGCTACAAAGAACAGAAAATGCTATGGGTTATTACTCTAGTTTACCAACAGCAAAGCGAAATGTACACCAACAATGTTAAGAGTTGTAAAGACAGAATTGTGAGTATTTTTCAACCTCATGTTCGCCCCATCCCAAGAGGAAAAGCAAAATCAAAAATAGAATTTGGCTCAAAATTAGGTGTTAGTTTAGATCAGGGCTATGCCCGTATAGATACCCTAAGCTGGGATGCTTACAATGAGTCTAGTGATTTAATTAGCCAAGTGGAAAATTATAAAATACTACACGGCTATTACCCTGAACTTGTTCAGGTAGATAAAATATACGCTACCCGAGAAAACCGAAAATGGCTCAAAGAAAGAGCTATACGCATAACGGCACCCCCACTTGGGCGTAAGAGTAAGGAGTTAAAAGAAGAATCCTATTATAAAAAAAGGAAACGAAAAAAAGAAGCTACACAAAGAAATCAAATCGAAGGAAAATTTGGACAAGGCAAAAACGGGTATAATCTCAATCAAATAAGGGCGAGACTACAAAAAACATCTGAGAGTTGGATCGCTGCAATATTCTTTATTATGAACTTGATACATCATCAAAAAAAGATGATTGTCAAGACTGTTTTTTATTTATCGCTAGACATAATGCATCTAATAAAGCGATTTTTAGCACAGAAAATTATAGTAACAGAAATATTTATCAAGCAAAAAGAGCACAGAAAAATTTTAAACCTATAAAATTAATCCGAAAACTGACTTTTTCAGCAAACCCTACATAAACCTTTCGGTTTAGCAATAATTAGCTATGTTTTATAGGACACCTTGTTAGCGGTAGTATATTTATTTTAATTTTTGTAATATCCAATTCAGCATATTGTCAGAATCCATTATACTCCAAGAATGTGGATGTTTTGTCCCATCAGGTCTTATTCCTTTATTGTGAGTGATAACAATTTCAGCTTCTTTATTACCTCCAATTTGTAATGCATTTATCATTGCTGATATATCAGTACAATTCAAGTCATATAAATCTCTTTGCCTATTTAACATTTGCCACTGTATTGCAGGTTCGGTGTAAATAATTACCGGAGTATTTAATAAAAATTTTGCATTGCCACCATCTTTTTCACTTTGAGAGTATATTGAATTTTTAATGTATTCGAGTGGTACATCTTTTGGAGAACCACCAAATTCTGTATTATATCTATCTATTAACCATCTACTTTCGTTTACGGCTGCTTCTGAAATATTTCTTTCGATATCTCTTTCCGATTGTTGATATAAGTGCGAAAAATCCAAAGGGCTATCTATCGCAAAAACTGCTTTTGGTTTTATATAAGTATTTTTTATGTTTTCATTAGCTCTTTCAGCATATCTCAGAGATACCATTCCACCACCAGAGAGTCCACCAATTATAAATTTGTTTTTAGGTATTTGATATTGCATAATTACGCTTTTGAAAACCTTATCTAAAAATTTATGTTCTTCAATGAATTTAGTGGTTCCCCAGTTTAATGATGGAAAAACGACTAAAATATCTTTTTCAACAGCTAGTTGATGTAGATTGATTTGTTGTATCACATTGTTAACTAATTCACCTGCTCCGGGTAATATTACTAAACAGGCTTTTGGCTTTCCTCTTGGAATAAACTGAATATAAAAAAGTTCAGTAGATTCATTTTGTTCAAAATTATATAAGCTATGTGGGTCTTCTTTAGAAATGCCAATTCTCTCTCTTTTTTGACTAACTGCAAATAGATAAAACATTAAAAAAAAAGAAGTGAATATTTTTCTCTTCATCATTACTTGTTGTGTTGTTGAGTTATTACCGCTAACAGTTAGGATAAGAAATGTAGGGCAGGAGATAAGCAATACGTTTCAGATTGGTACTAAGCCAAATATAAATATTTTGCTTTTATCTTTTTTGTTGAAAATGCTAAATTTTATATTTGGCGACTTGGAAATAAACACAGAGCTTTCGGTTAAGCTTAAACCGCCCTATGTTTTTTTACCTTGTTAGCTGTTGTATATTTATATTAGCATTTTGTTTTTAGGTAATTTTTCAAAATCAATAGATAATTGTTCAACTTTTTTACTTTCTAACTCATACAGTTTACAAGAATCCAGACATTTATCCATAATGGGATTTAATATTTTCATAATTAATGGATTTTCTAATTCTGATCCCTCTACTATCTTCATAATATTATCAAGTAAATTACTTGCGAGGTCATTCATAGATAAATAAGCGTCAAAAAGAGAAGTGAGGTAATTTGTTCTATCAATTATACTTTCTCTTCTAGCTTTATATTTATCTAATATTACTTTCATATTATGGAGGAAAAGGTTTTCGAAAGCTAATTCATAATCCTTTTCATCAATTTCTTTTTTCTTCTCAATAAATTTTAAAAGCCTGTTTTTAATCCCATTATCAAAATTAGATACAACGTAACTGAAACTATTAGAATCTAAGTCATGCATAAATTTATTTCTAAAGTTCATTAATAATTCTAGGTTTTTATGTTCTTCAGGTTCTAAAACTCCAATATCATACAATAAGTCTATTTTGTTCTTGAAAGATATCCCCGCTTTATTTCCAAAATTTTTAGTCTTTTTTTTGTCGAAAATTTGTAAATGTCCTAATAGTAAATCGTTAATTCCATTCTCAATTTTCAATGAGAATTCCAGTATTTTTTTTCTCAATTCTAAATTGACATCCATTTCAGTTTTTAATATTTAGTGTTTTTTTATTTTTTCAAATGCTCTAATCCCATTCCAGA
>CALDCO010000179.1 GCA_937937185.1 uncultured Flavobacteriaceae bacterium | reverse complement strand
ATTTAAATTTAATCTAAATAAGCTTGCATAATCAATCATTGGTTTTTATTTTTGCAATCGTAAATTGAACACTATTTGTAATTAGTCTAAATAAAAACCAATGATTGATAAAATAAAATTAAAGGTATTACTATTAGTAGGACTTGTGCTAACATCCTGTTCAAACGATGACAATTCAACGTCTCAAGCAAATAATCCGCCAGAGGATCCTACTGTTGTGGCACCAAATACTTACGATTTTGATAGAAATGGAGCAACCTCAGTTAGTTTTGGAGGTCAAACCACTCGTATTCAAATGGCTGAAGAGTTAGTCTCTGGGATTAAAAACCCTATTAAAACTGAAGCGGAGTTAGATGCCATGTATGCTCATGAAGAAGGCAATAACGATTTTATGGATGCTAATTTAAATGCATCAAATAAAAACGCGAGAAGTAAAACAGCAGCATCTAAAGATTATTTTTCGGCAAATACGACCGATGCAGCAGTTATAAAAGCAGTTTTTGATAGCTACATCGCAAATCAAGTAAGTGAGGTGTTTCCAAATTGGTCGGCTACAGCTTCAGCAGGAAATGCAGGGCAATTACAAGAAGCAGGTGGCGGTGCTACGCGCTATATTAATGCTAAGGGTTTAGAGTATGATCAAGCTTTTACAAAGTCTTTAATAGGCGCACTCATGGTAGATCAAATGTTAAACAACTACTTAAGTCCTGCGGTATTAGACGAAGGCAATAACATCGCTAATAATAATGAGAATGTATTAGATGCTGGAAAAAACTATACCACCATGGAACACAAATGGGATGAGGCTTATGGCTACCTATATGGTAATGAGGCTAATCCAGCTGTGCCTGGGTTAGGTGCAGATAGTTTTTTAAATAAATATGTGTCTAGAGTAGAAAATGATACTGATTTTTCAGGAATAGCAATGACCATATACAATGCTTTTAAATTAGGAAGGGCTGCAATTGTTGCCAAAGATTATACACTTCGCGATGCTCAAGCTCAAATTATAAGAGAGAAAGTTTCTGAAATTATAGGGATAAGAGCCGTGTATTATTTACAGCAAGCTAAAGCGACTTTAGCTAATGATAAAGCAGATGCATTTCATGCTTTATCTGAAGGCTATGGTTTTATATACAGTTTGCAGTTTACTAGAAAACCTGGTACTAACGGGCCTTATTTTACAAAATTAGAAGCCGAAAACATTATAGAGCGCTTAATGACGGGTAATGGTTTTTGGGACGTTTTACCAGAAACATTAGATGAATTATCTAGTGATATTTCAGCGCGATTCAGTTTCACAACAGAACAAGCTGGGAGTTAATTAATGGTTTTATCTTTTAGAGTAAGATAGCTAAGCTTTGTTTTTTTGAAGCGTTGCATGCAATAAACATGAAAATAAAATAATAGTGAGATTATGTTAAAAAAAAGTTTAAGATTAGTTGTAATGGTTTTAATCATTTTTGGCTGTTCAAAGTCGGATGAAAATGGAGATGAAACTAACGACAATGGCGATACTTACAATAGAGCTATACTTTTAACCAACATGGCAGATAATATCATTATCCCTGCATATCAAGATTTAAATGAGAAATTAGCCACTCTAGTCGCTGTAAAGAACAATTTTTTAACCAATACCAATCAAAATAATTTAGAAGCCTTAAGAGCGGCTTGGTTTAATGCCTACGAAACCTGGCAATATGTCGAGATGTTTAATATTGGTAAAGCCGAAGAAATACTATACAGCTTCCAAATGAATGTTTACCCTACAAATACCACAGATATAACGGCAAATATTGCTTCTGGAGATTATGATTTGTCTAGTGTAAATAATAATGATGCGGTAGGTTTTCCTGCTTTAGATTACATGCTTTACGGTATTGCTAATGACGATGCAAGTCTCTTAAATTTATATGCGAATGCTAACCATCAAAATTATTTATCCGATTTGGTAGATCAAATGCAGCGTTTAACCAATAGTGTGCTGGAAGATTGGACAAACGCCTACCGAGCTACTTTTATTTCTAGTACAGAAAATACGGCGTCTAGTGCTTTAAATAAGTTTGTAAATGATTTTATTTTCTATTATGAAAAAGGGCTAAGAGCAAATAAAATTGGAATTCCTGCTGGGGTATTTTCAACAATGCCTCTACCAGATAAAGTGGAAGGGTTTTATAGTAAAGCACATTCTAAAGCATTAATTTCTATTTCTATACAGGCAGTTCAAGACCTTTTTAATGGCAAATCTTACGGCAGCAGTGCCACTGGCGAAAGTTTTAAAAGTTACTTGCAATTTTTAGATAGAAATGATTTGGCATTACTTATTAATGAACGTTTAGATGCGGCTAAACAAAACATTCAAGGTTTAGATAATAGTTTATATAACCAAGTTATTACAGACAATTCAAAAATGACAGAAACTTATGATGCCCTGCAGCTAGCTGTTGTTTCTTTTAAAGTAGACATGTTACAGGCGTTTAATATTAGTATAGATTTTGTAGATGCCGATGGCGATTAATGAGAAATGAAATGAAGACATGAGCCCGTCTTAAACGCGTTTTTTATTTCTGTGAGTTTGAGCGCTCCCGTTTCAGGAATGCTCGAATTGACATGTAGCTGACTTTTTTAGACAGTTTCTCTATAGAACATGAAAAATACATTAACTAAATACATTAATACCTCTACAAATGCTGCACCTTTAGCCGTCTTTCGTATAGGGTTTGGTTTAATGATGCTGTATAGTATTATTCGATTTTGGGCGAAAGGCTGGATCGAAACCGTTTACATTCAACCTAAGTTTCATTTTAAATATTACGGTTTTGAGTGGGTAAAAGTATGGGGAGACTATACCTATGGTCTTTTTTTTATTTCTGCAGTTGCGGCATTTTGTGTGGCTTTAGGGTTTAAGTATAGAATAGCAATAATTACTTTTTTTTTAAGCTTTACTTATATCGAATTAATGGAGAAAACCACCTATTTAAATCATTATTATTTTATAAGTATCTTAAGTTTTCTGCTTATTTTCTTACCAGCAGAAAAACGGTTTTCAATCGATGCGTATCGATCTAAAAAAGAATATAAAAAAATACCCAAATGGACCATAGACAGTATAAAATTATTACTCTTTATCGTGTATTTCTATGCGGGATTAGCAAAATTAAATTCAGATTGGTTGCTCAGAGCAATGCCACTTAAAATATGGTTACCTTCAAAATACGATTTACCGCTTATTGGAGACGCTTTAATGCATCAAAATTGGTTTCATTATGCCATGAGTTGGGGCGGTTTATTTTATGATTTATTCATTCCTTTTTTATTAATCTATCGAAAAACGAGAGCATTTGCATTTGTTCTTGTAATAGTTTTCCACCTATTTACCAGAATTTTGTTTCCCATAGGCATGTTCCCTTATGTAATGATAGTGAGTGCCCTTATCTTTTTTGATGCCAAAATTCATTTAAAAATTATTAAATGGATTAAATTCATTATTAAAATGGCGTCTATTAAAACTGAAGTCATTTTGGTAAGAAATACCTATCAATACAAAAGAAGAAAAATCATTTTGCCAATAATTACTATTTTCTTTGTTTTACAGCTTATTGTTCCTTTTCGTTATTTGTTATATCCAAATGAATTGTTTTGGACAGAAGAAGGGTATCGTTTTTCATGGCGAGTGATGCTTATGGAAAAAATGGGTCATACTAATTTTAAAATTGTCGATAGCGATACAAAAGCTTTTTTTTATGTTAAAAACGAAGATTTTTTAACGCCTTTTCAAGAAAAACAAATGAGTTTTCAGCCAGATTTTATATTGGAATATGCACATTTTCTGGGCGATCATTTTAAACAACAAGGTCATAAAAATGTTGAAGTCTATGCAAAAAGTTATGTGGCATTAAATGGAAGATTAAGCCAACCTTTTATTAATGAAACCGTAAATTTGTACGCCGAAAAAGAATCGTTTCAACCTAAAAATTGGATCTTAGCATTTAATGATGATATTAAAGGATTATAAGCTATTTGTTGTTTGTTTTTTATGGGCTACCCTCGCTGTAGCTCAAAATAAAATCTCTGGTATCGTTAAACATGCAAACACAAACGCCGTTTTAGAATTTGTAGAAATTTATGATAAGGAGGCGGGCTTACTAACAAAAACAAATGCTTTAGGCGCATTCGAATTTACAACAGATAAAGCAACGCTAACACTAGTTTTTTTTTCTTACGAATACCAAGTAGAAGAACGGGTTGTAAACCCTTCAGAAAATAAAACCATGGCTATTTCATTGCTACCACTAGGTGAGACCCTTTCTGAAGTTGAAATTACCTCTAGGCGATCAAAAGTGTTTCGTATAAAACGTTTAAAAGATGTAGAAGAAACCGCCATTTATGCGGGAAAGAAAACCGAAGTCGTTCTAGTCGATCAATCCATGGCCAGTTTAGCCTCTAATAATGCGCGACAAATATACAGTCAAGTGGCGGGGTTAAATATTTATCAAAATGACGATGCTGGCTTGCAACTTAACATTGGCGGGCGTGGTTTAGATCCTAATCGTACTGCAAGTTTTAATACCAGGCAAAATGGTTATGATATTAGTGCCGATGTCTTAGGGTATCCTGAAAGTTATTACACCCCAGCAGCCGAGGGTTTAAGTGAAATACAAATTATTAGAGGCGCTGCGTCATTACAATACGGCACGCAGTTTGGAGGCTTGGTTAATTTTAAAATGAAAACACCAAACCCCATAAAATCGGTCGAGTTCATTACCAGAAATACCATTGGAAGTAATAATTTATATACTAATTTTACAAGTGTAGGAGGGACAAAAAACAAACTAAGCTATTATTCGTTCTTTAATTACAAAAAAGGCGATGGGTTTAGACCAAACTCCAGATTTGAATCTAAAAATGCCTATGCGCATATTGGTTATGAATTTAGCGATAAAACAAAGTTAACAGGAGAGCTAACCTATTTAAGATATTTAGCAAAACAAGCCGGAGGCTTAAACGACAGGCAATTTAATGAAGATCCTTTTCAAAGCAATCGCTCTCGTAACTGGTTTCAAGTCGATTGGTTGCTATATAATTTAAAATTATCCCATCAATTTTCAGAAAACACCAATTTTACATTTAATGCTTTTGGACTAAATGCTACTAGAGATGCTTTAGGGTTTAGAACCAACAGAGTCGATCAAATAGATCCTGGCTTAGCACGTGATTTAATAAAAGGAGGCTTTAATAATTTTGGTTTCGAAGCCAGAGTGCTAACGAACTACCAATTATTTGGAAAAAAAGCAGCAGGCTTATTAGGAACAAAGTTTTATAAATCTAAAAATAGCGCCGAGCAAGGTCCGGGATCGGATGGTATTGACCCCAATTTTAACTTTCAAAATGATAAATTTCCTAACTATCCCAATCAATCTAACTTTACTTATCCCAACTTAAATGTGGCCGTTTTTGGAGAAAATATAGTCTATCTTGGTGAAAAGTGGTCGTTAACACCAGGATTCCGTTTTGAGTATATTAATACTGAAAGTGAGGGGTTTTTTAGAAGAATTAATACCGATGCTGCAGGAAATGTTATTTTAAATGAAGTTGTAGACGATGCCTTATCTCGCGAGCGTTCCTTTGTTCTATTGGGCATCGGGACAAGTTATAAACTAAATACTAGCGTTGAATTCTATGGAAATGTCTCTCAAAACTACCGCTCGGTTACTTTTACAGACATAAGCATTAATAACCCGGCGTTTATTATTAGCCCGACTATTGATGATGAAAACGGCTTTACTGCCGATCTGGGTTTAAGAGGCACGGTTAACAACAAAATAACCTATGATATAGGGGCTTTTAGTCTGTTTTATAACGATCGTATTGGTTTTGTTCAACGTGGTTTTCCCGATGGCAGTGTTAAGAGCGAACGCGGAAATGTGGGCGATGCAAGAATTTTTGGCATAGAAAGTTTTGTCGATTTTAATTTACAAAAGCTATTAATTAATGATCAAAATTTTATTTTTAATTATTTTGTAAATGCCTCTTATGTTGATTCTGAATATACCAAGTCTGAAGAAAATGGTATAGTAGGTAATAAAGTTGAATTTATTCCTAAGCTAAATTTAAAAACAGGGATTCGTTTGGGGTATAAAAATATCTTATCGAACATTCAATACACCTATTTGTCTTCTCAATTTACAGACGCAAGTAATGCGATAAGTGGTAATTTAAGTGGCGTGATAGGGGAGATTCCTGAATACGATGTGTTAGATTTTTCGATGTCTTACCGTTATAAAAAAATTAAATTAGAAGCTGGAATTAATAATGTTTTGGATAATGCGTATTTTACAAGAAGAGCCACAGGATATCCCGGGCCTGGCATTATTCCTTCAGCCAATAGAAACTTTTATACTACTTTGCAATTTAAATTTTAAAAAACAATCCTAATGAAAGATCCATTATTAATTTTTAATCACATCGCAGAATGATAATTTGGATGTTCAACTTGAAAACTAAGAAACAATAATTTATAACAAATGAAAATAGTAAAGAAAATTTTAGTCGTGTTATTAATCGCTTTGGTCTTAATTCAATTTTACAGGCCTGAAAAAAATAATGCTGAATATAGAGCAATTGAAGCCTTTGAAGCCGAAACAAAGCCTGATAAAAATGTCGCAGCAATTTTAGAAAACAAGTGTTACGATTGCCACAGTAATAAAACCGAATACCCTTGGTATGCCGAGGTAGCTCCAGTTTCTTTTTGGTTAAATGATCATGTTGAAGAAGGCAACGAACATTTTAATGTTTCGAAATGGGCCAGCTATAGCGATAAGAAAAAAGACCATAAATTAGACGAACTTATCGAAGAGGTTGAAGAAGGCGAAATGCCTTTAGACTCCTACACATGGTTGCATGGCAATATTACTAATAGTGAGAAAGAACAGCTTATAAACTGGGCTAAAAAAGCAAGAGAGAATTATCATATTAATTAAAATTAGCGCTCGCTTTTACTTTAAACCTGTTGCTTGATTCCTATAAAACGAGATTAAATAAACTAATCTTACTAACAACCCAATAAGAAAAGGAATTAAAACGGGCGCAAATCGCTGAACGCCAATTACCCAATGTAATGTCATTAAACACAGTAGAATGACCAAAAATTTAAGGTAGGAAATAAACCATTTTTTTGGTGTTTTTTTAAAGGCTTGGGCCAAAACAAAAAGGTTTAAAGGAAACGCCCAAAGTAGATTGTAGTTTTGAGCAGTAGCAGTATGATCTGTTGCAAACCAAAGCAATAAAAGGAACACGCCAATACTCCCAGTAACTAAGAATAAAACACCATCTAAAAAACGTGATTGTTGCTGTTTTTTATAATCTATAAAAGTGATTATAATTATAAAAATACCTAGTAGACTAAATATAAAAAACGGACTAACTAAAAAACTAGAAGGTGGATTAACCCCTCTTTTTTTGTAAATAACCTTAGTCGCTTTTACTAGTTTTTCATTAGAGTTTACAAGCGTAGCATTTTCAAAAAACTCATAGACGTATTCTGGCAGAAACATATATTCGTAAGGCTTATTTTCTTGATCTATTACCGAGCCTAAGGCAACATCAATTCCAAAACTTCCCCACGAATTCCACTCCAGATTTGCCCGAATTAATTCCCTGAACGTTTCTTTTTTATAGCTTTTTGGCGTAATAAAATTAATATTATCATCTAACACGGTTTCACAAACATCTCGCATTCGTGTGGCACAATTATCATAAAAAAAATCGTATAAATAAGCGCTGTTTTCTGGCTTGGCATTATTAATTAGAAAATCGTATAAGTCCTGTTTCTCGGTTTGCGAAAGGTTTAAAACTTGCTCTCTAATTGTTCTATTTTGCCGTTTATAGCTCCTTTCGAATTCTCTGTAATAGCTTACACCTAATAAATAATTTAGTTTCCCTTGCGCAAATTTGGTATAAAAATTAGGCGTATCAAAATCAAAAATACCATAATTATAAACAATATCGACATGAGCTGTTTTTATTCGAAAGGCACTATGTCCAAACGAATCATTCAACGAATTCCCTGGGCCAATGGTAAGGATACTAATTTCTGAATCTGGGGTAATAACAGGGTTTTGAGCAGTCGTAATAAAAGATAAAAGTAAGGTGAAAATGCCAACTAATAGTTTTTTCATAAACAGGTTTTAACGCGAAAGTAATTTAAACTTTTTTAATTCGTTACATGATATTTTTTACTTAGTTTCTCATTTTTTTTTGAAGTAAGTCAATACGAAACGAAAAACACTTCAATTTATAAAAAATAGTGCTCTTAGTTAGAAACTAAAAAGTTTTAATTATTTCTTTTTGAAGATACTAAAATCGAGTTTTAGAGAAAACACGTTAGAATACAAAGCCACACTTTGGTCGCCTATATCGGTAAAGGCATAATCTATATGTATTCCTTTATAATTAAATCCAACCCCAAGACTGGGTTGAAAGGTTAAATCTTCAGAGTTATCGAGCTGTAATTCATTTTGAAAATTACCTACGCCTGTTCGTAAATAAATCATATTAATATAGTCAAACTCAAAACCTAAAGAAGGATTAATACTTGCAAAACTTGAAGATATAAGGTCATTGTTTTCAGCAAAGCGAACATTAAGGTCTAACTCGGTTCTTAATGAATAATTTTTAGTGGCTCCAAAAGCATATTTTTTAGACACGCCAATTTGAAGCTTTGGGATCGTTATTTCTGTTGTTTCTGGTAATTCTTGATTTTCACCTGGCACCGCGTTTTGTATTCTAGCAAAGGCTTCTTCATTAATATTCCAAGAATTATAGGTCGTGGTAATGTCTCTAGCCATAATCCCAAATTTCCAGTTTTTACTAGATTCGTATTGTACACCAGCATCTAATCCAAAACCCCAAGCAGAAGCAAAATCACCAATAATTCTACGAATAACTTTAGCATTTACACCATATTGTAAGCCTTTAATGGGTAAGCGCCTAGAATAAGATAAGGTCAACCCATAATCGGCAGTGGAAAATAAACTAATACGATCGTAATTTACATTCCCTTGGTCGTCTATAAGTTGAGTGGTATCTAGAATATCATCAACACCAAATCTAACCAAAGAAATACCTACTGCACTCACCGTATCTATAGGCATCGCAAAAGCCGCATAATCGTAATTTGCAATATTTGCAAAATAACTAGAATGCATCAGCGCCACCTGTTTTTCTTTTAAATTTACTAAACCCGCAGGATTCCAGTAGCCAGAATTCACATCGCTAGAATTGGCCACCACAGCATTGCTCATCCCTAAAGCAGCCGCGTCTACACCAATATTAAGAAATTCGTTAGAATACTTACGTGAGGACTGAGAAATAGCTAGGGTGCTAACCAAAAAGAGTATAAAGGTTACATAAGATTTCACCAATGAAATTTTCACAAAGATCCGCATTTTTTTTATATTAAACTTTAAAAGCCTCAGTATATTGTATATTTTAGACGTAATTTGTTTACTATTTTTACAAAAAAACAGTTATTAATGGTCTTAAAACGATTTATCCCAAATTTTATAACCCTTTTAAACATGCTTTGTGGGAGTATTGCGGCGGTATTTGCAGTGCATAATAACTTTGTCGTGGCTGCTTTTTTTGTGTTTTTGGGCATTTTTTTTGATTTCTTTGACGGGTTGTTGGCCAGAAAATTAAATGTTCAAAGTGAGCTAGGCCTCCAATTAGATTCTTTAGCTGATATGATTACAAGCGGTTTAGTACCGGGAATTATCATGTTTAAATTAATCGCATTAGTAAGCGATCAACCCGATTTCTCTCAGTGGTCTCACGAATGGAATTCTGTGTTTCATTGGAATGGGCTAAAACTGGTACCTTTAGCACTAATAGGCTTATGTATTACATTAGCTTCTGGGTTTCGTTTGGCAAAATTTAATATAGATGAAGACCAGCAAACGTATTTTAAAGGCTTGCCCACACCTGCAAATACCCTGTTAATTTTATCCTTACCATTAATTATAGAATTTCAAAATAACGACTTTATTAATGCCATTGTTTTAAACCAATGGTTTCTTATTGGCATCACTTTTTTAAGTTGTTATTTACTAAACTCTAATATTAAATTATTTGCTTTAAAATTTAAAGACTTTAGTTTTAAAGGCAATGCAATTCGTTATCTATTTATTCTTTTAAGTATGGTACTACTTATAGTGCTTCAATTTGCGGGCATACCGCTAGTCATACTACTATACATTATTCTTTCATTATTAAATAAAAAACATTAAATACCAATGGCAGGAATCATTTTTACACTTTTAATGCTGGTTTTATTACAAGCCGTTTTAGGGTTCGATAATTTATTATACATTTCATTAGAATCCAAAAAAGCACCACAATCTGAACAAAAAAGAGTGCGAAAAGTGGGCATATTAATAGCCATAGTTTTACGAATTGTATTGCTGTTTGTGCTCGTTTCTATTATCGATTTTTTTCAAGAGCCATTCTCTTGGTTAACGGGCGAAGTAAAAGATATAGTAAAGTTTTCATTTAATGGGCATAGTTTAATTGTTTTAGCCGGTGGCGCTTTTATTATTTACATAGCTATTAAAGAAATATGGCACATGATTGCCACGCCGGATTTAAGCCATTCTGTAGAGGGAGGTGATTCTAAAAGAGGAAAATCGGCGAATGCGGTAATTACAAGTATCGTTATTATGAATTTAGTATTTTCTTTCGATTCTATACTCGCTGCAATTGGTTTAACTAGCGAAATAGAGAATGCGACAACAGCATTTATTGTTATGGCCATAGCCATTGTGGCGAGTGGTTTATTAATGCTTTTTATGGCCGATAAAATTTCTGTATTCCTTGCCAAAAATAGAATGTACGAAGTATTAGGGCTCTTTATTTTATTTATCGTTGGCATTATGTTAATTACTGAAGGCGGGCATTTAGCCCATTTAAAGTTGTTTGGAAATGAAATTGTACCAATGAGTAAAACGACTTTTTATTTTGTGCTTTTTATTTTAATAGTGGTTGATGTGGTTCAAGGCCGCTACCAAAAAAATCTAATGAAACAGAGTGC
>CALDCO010000178.1 GCA_937937185.1 uncultured Flavobacteriaceae bacterium | reverse complement strand
TTGCTTTTCTATGTAGGCCGCAGCAGCATCTATTTCTTTACTACCTGTATCCCTACCTTTTAAATCATCCGAAGCTAAATAAGAGACCATCTCTCTAACTTCATCGCTTGTAATCGTTATTTCTTTAGAATTTTCTCTTTGGGAAGATTTGCATGTTAATAGGAAGGTGAGCAGCATAAGTGTTGATAATTTCCTCATTGGTAAGTTGTTTTAAATCTCTTAATTTAACGTGAGTTCGACACAGGAAAATTTACGTCAGTCCGAGTGATTTTCGATACAAAATTGTATCGAAGACCAATAAATTTTCAATCAAAAGCCTAATTTCGATACCATTTTTCTTCGTTTCTCTTTGAAAAATCACTCAATTTGACGGCTTTTTCATTCTAAATCCTTAGGTCGAACTCACGGTAATTTAGACTCTAAAGATAGAAAAATCCCAAGTCAAATGAATGAATTGGGATTGTGAATTTTTATTTATACCCATTTAGATAAGACTCTATAGCTAAACCTATATAAAATGGTACTTAAGATTAATAAAAAAAAGATAGTGTTTAAAGCAAAAAACACTAGTATAGCCTTTGTTACACCGAGCTTTTTTCTATGAATATTGGTTTTGTTTCATATTCATTTAGCTGTACCATTTACTAGAGTATTTATTAAGCTTATCTATTCTGAATAAGAAACTACTTTGTGGTTTAAACTTCTTTAAAAAAAACAGAGCTAAACTAACATGGTTACTGGATTTTCTATATAGCCCTTTAAGGTTTGTAAAAACTGAGAGCCAGAAGCGCCATCGACAGTTCTATGATCGCATGCTAATGTAAGTTTCATGGTATTCCCAACAACGATTTCCCCATTTTTAACAACGGGTTTTTGAACAATAGCGCCTACAGATAATATAGCTGAATTAGGCTGGTTAATAATCGATGTAAAACTTTCTATACCAAACATCCCTAAATTAGAAACGGTAAATGTACTCCCTTCCATTTCTTGAGGGGTTAGTTTTCTTTGTCTTGCCCTTCCAGCATAATCTTTAACCGCAGCCCCTATTTGAGGTAATGTTTGCTCGTTAGCAAAACGAACAACAGGAACTACTAAACCATCATCTACAGCAACCGCAACGCCTATGTGTACGTGATTATTTAATTGCATTTTATCGGCAAACCATCTGGAGTTTACCTGCGGATGTTGACGTAACGCTAAAGCACAAGCCTTAACAATCATATCGTTATAAGAGATTTTAACCTCAGGAATAGAATTAAATTGTGCTCTAAATGCCATAGCATTTTCCATATCAAATTCTACATTCAAATAATAATGTGGTGCAGAGAACTTCGATTCGGCTAAACGTTTAGCAATTACTTTTCTCATTTGAGAATGTTTAACCTCATCGATATCTTCTTGCCCTGAAGGAATAAACTTTGCGACTGGCGCTAGTGATTTTCCTTCCGATTTTCCAGGCACAAAACTTTCTATATCTCTTTTAATAACCCGGCCGTTTTCTCCAGATCCTTTAATTTGAGATAAGTCTAGCCCTTTTTCTTCAGCCATTTTCTTTGCTAAAGGCGAAACAAATACTCGCCCTGTAGTGTTAGAAGCAATAACTTCTGGAGTTTGTTTAGTTGAATTATTAGCAACAGACTTAGATGGCACTTGCTGTGGTTGATCAGGCTCAAGCGCCACTTCGGGAACCGGATTAGCATTCACCGAGAAATTTTTTACAATATGAGAAACCTCTGTCCCTTTAGGACCAATAACAGCTAATAAATCATCTACTTTAGCAGAATCTCCTTCTTTTAACCCTACATACAACAAAGTACCTGCATTAAAAGATTCGAATTCCATGGTGGCTTTATCGGTTTCAATCTCTGCTAAAATGTCGCCTTCCTCAACTGTATCCCCTACTTTTTTTAACCAAGTAGCTACCGTACCTTCCTCCATAGTATCACTTAATCGAGGCATTGTAACAATAATTACGCCTTCGGGTAGTTCAACTTCACCAGCAGAATCATTTTTATTCTCTTTACTACTTGTATCCGCAGTAGGCGTGTTATCTTTATTCTCTTTTGAGGTGTTTTTTTCTTTTAAAAAGCTCGAAATATCTTCTCCTTCTTCGCCAATAATAGCTAGTAGCTCGTCGACCTTTGTGGTTTCACCTTCTTTAACGCCTATGTGAAGTAGCGTCCCTTCATTAAAAGACTCAAACTCCATAGTCGCTTTATCGGTTTCGATTTCTGCTAAAATATCGCCCTCTTCAATTTTATCCCCTACTTTTTTCAACCAAGTGGCTACTGTACCTTCTTCCATGGTGTCGCTTAAACGCGGCATATTAATTACTTCTGCCATAGCTTATAATTTGTGCTGAATAAATGGGTAATCTTCTTGTTCGTATACGACATCATACATCGAACGCTTTTCTGGGTATGGTGATTCTTCAGCAAATTTTTCACATTCTGCAACTAATGCTTTAACACGCTTATCTACAATTTTAAGTTCATCCTCAGTTGCGTATTTTTTATCTAGAATAATATCCTTCACCTGTTTTATAGGGTCTATTTTTTTGTATTCTTTTACTTCGTCTTTTGTCCTGTAATGTTGGGCGTCACTCATTGAATGCCCTCTATATCTGTAGGTTTTCAATTCTAGAAACGTTGGTCCTCCTCCTTTGCGAGCGCGTTTTATAGCTTCATCAAAAGCTTCAGCTACTTTAACAGGGTTCATTCCATCTACAGGGCCACAAGGCATTTCATATCCTAAGCCTAATTTCCAAATGTCTGTGTGATTCGCTGTTCTTTCTACAGATGTCCCCATGGCATAGCCATTGTTTTCACAAACAAATACCACTGGTAAATTCCAGAGCATTGCTAAATTAAAAGTTTCATGAAGTGAACCTTGCCTTGCTGCACCATCGCCAAAACAGCAAATGGTAACGGCGTCTTTGCCATGATATTTATCGCCAAATGCAATGCCTGCACCTAAAGGGATTTGCCCACCAACAATACCGTGCCCACCATAAAAACGATGCTCTTTAGAAAAAATATGCATCGAACCACCTAAGCCTTGGGAAGTTCCTGTTGCTTTTCCATATAACTCAGCCATAACACGTTTAGGATCAACTCCCATTCCTATGGGCTGTACATGATTACGATAAGCAGTAATCATTTTATCTTTTGTTAAATCCATCGCATGTAAAGCGCCAGCAAGAACTGCTTCTTGTCCATTGTATAAGTGTAGAAACCCTCTTACTTTTTGTTGAATATATACCGCTGCGAGTTTGTCTTCAAACTTTCTCCAAAATAGCATGTCTTCATACCATTTTAAATATACTTCTTTTGTTACTTTCTGCATTAACAAATTACTTTTAAAAACGAATAACAAAAGTAATACATTAGTTAGTAACTATAAAATTGAAATTCGTTAAATACCATTTAAAATCATTTAATTTTTAACGAAAACGATTGAGTTAATTCTAAAAAAGTTAGTAGAGAATTAAGATAGAATCCTTCAATTCTGGTCCTTGTAAAACAAATTCCGATATTTAAACTTTTGTTTTATTTTGTTAATCATCCCATTTTAAATCAGAACTTGCATTAGCATCACAATTAAAAAGTGTTTAAACCACTTCATTATAAACAAAAAAACTATTGCGCTGCAATAGTTTTTTGTATTCTTTATTTGATATGTTTTCTAATATTCTTCATAAGTTCCAGCACCTAAATTAAATGTCAAAGAAAAGCGCAAAGTACTCTCTAAAGGGCTTTGAACTTGTGAAGCAGAGAATAAATAGGACAAATCGATGTTAAGTACATTATACTTAAAGCCTGCGCCTAAAGCAAAAAACTTTCTCGCCCCTTTAGTTTCATGTTCATTAAAATAACCCAATCTAAAAGCAAATGAATCTTGATACAAATACTCTGCCCCTAAAGCATAAGTAAATTCTTGTAATTCTTCGCTCCCGCCACCTGGTGCATCACCAAATGATTGAAAAACCCCAGATATGAAATTAACATCTCTATTTTCTTTTCCTTCTATGATGTAATCCTGATCGCGACTAATTAAATTATCAACCCCAGGATCGAATGTGCCATTATTATCAAGATCGTCGAATACTATTCTTTCTCCTCTAACGGGAGGAGTAGGCACAAGTAACTTATTTAATTCAGCTGTTACTCCTAATTTATTAAAATCATCAAATATAAAATCAAAGCCACCACCTAAACGTAAATTTGTAGGTTGAAAGTTTTCAACGCCTCCTTCATCATATCTAAATTTAGGCCCTAAATTTTGAATCGCAAACCCTCCTCTCCAACGTCCGTTGAAAGTGTTGTATGCTTTTTCTTCAGTTTGGTAAAACCCACTTATATCTACACCAAAGGTACTTGCTGCAGAAGCATCTGTATCCCCTATTTGTAACTTTAAATCGGAACTTAAATAACGCATAGCCACAGACAATGCGAATTCGTCGCTCAATCTCAAACCATAAGAAACATCGAAAGTGAATTCATTAGGTCTTTGAACCAAGGCTTCAGAAAATTCATCTTGTACAAACTCGATATCTCCTAAAGAAAAATATTTAAAACTGGCACCAACAGCACTTTGTTCGTTTATACGATTAAAATACGTAACACTTCCAAGAAAAATATCTCTCACTAATTGACTTAAATAAGGCGTGTAACTTACTGCTACCCCTGATTTGGTTGTAGACATTACATATTTTGATGAATTCCATTGTTGAGAAAAAGCATCAGTAGAGGTTGCAACTCCCATATCGCCTAAAGAGGCCGCTCTGGCATCTGGTGCTATTAATAAAAATGGAACTCCAGTTGTAATTACTCTGGAATCTTGAAATGGTCTAATTACTTCTGTTTGAGCCTTAGCTTTATGACTTAAAGCTAATGAAAAAAGAAAAATAAATGCCATAAGAATTTTATATTTCATACGTAACGTGTGATTTTTATTTTGAGTTAAAAGTAATTCGCCTATACTATTTTTAATTATTTAAGCTAAATAGTTAACGTTTGTTCTATTTATTATTTTTAACAAATATAATTTTTATTTAGAGTATAACAAGTTTCTCAATTTTTTCTACCGTTTTATTCGTTGTTTCGGAACGCACTTTTAGCTTATAGACATAAACTCCTTTACCTATTCTATCACCAAAATCATCTCGACCATCCCAAACAATATCTCTTGAAACTGAAGCTGAAGATTTGCTACCTACACCAGTAGTTTGGCCATTTAATGTTCGCACTAGTTTACCTGTTACTGTAAATATTTGCACTGAGATATCTAATAATTCAGAGCTATTATGGTTAAACCAGAATTCTGTATAATTTACAAACGGATTAGGGTAATTAAGAACATTATCTATAACTAAAGATTCATTTTCATCAAAAACCATAAACTGTAACTCTGATGTTGAAGAATTATTGTACACATCCCATGCTTTTAGAGAAAGTGTATGTAATCCAGGCTCCAAGTCTCTAAAAGGGAAACTCAAACTTCCAGAAGTGTAAACATCCAGATCGGTAACGTAATAGTCATTAAGAACTATAGGGTTAACCTCATCGCCATCAATTATTGCAACAATATCATGACCAATACCACTGGCTGTATTTATGCCATTACTATCTTCCAATTTTGCCAAAAGCGTGGGAGACGTGTTTGTAATGCCTCCTGAAACAAAATTTTCATCGTTTAAAAATAAATTTATTACTGGCCCTACATTGTCTTCTTCTGCATTTTCATTAATTCCTCCAATTTGCAAAGTGTTTGTATCCGCTCCTGTTCTATCGGTTACTGTCGTTTCATCGAAAGCGTAAAAACTAGCTTTCCCTGTCCCTACTGGTATACCTACATCTTTAGGCACTATAAAATCTATATCAAACAAACCATTGGTTACCGTTGCCTGACCTCTAAAAATCACCTCACCTAGCGTCTTAAATTCAAGTTTTATTGGTGCTCCAGATCCATCTCTAACACCATCATTGGCTAGCGTTTCTCTTTGTATGTCTTTATCGTAAATGGTAGTGACTATTTTTCCATTATAATTAGTTAACACATTTCCTAATTCATCTGTAACTTCTCCACTCAATTTCGCATAACTTAAGCCTTCCAAAACATCGGTTGGTCCTGTTATGGGTGCATCGTTAACTTTTGTTAATCTAACGTTAGGTCCTGGTATTGCTAGTTTCATAGCGGGATCTCCAATATAAAACACCAAGCGTTTTTGATTAATGTTAGTTATTGAAGGGTCTATTTTTGATAAGCGTAAAGCCTCTGCCATTGTTGGGTATTCGAATTCTCCAAATGGATCATCATCGTTATACGAATACAAATATTCACTTATTACTTTATTAAAAGTAACGCCTACATTAACAAAAATTTCACGTGTTGTAGTCACTAGAGCAATGGCACCTCCATCAGCATTCCAATACATTAATTCACCGCCAGTTACACGCAGAGGGTTATCGAATCGGCTATATTCACAGGTTACTGTAACTAAGCAACTCATTCTACACACATTACGAAGTGCTATCGCATCTGGATTTCTAAAAATCCGCTCGCTAGCAAAACCATTTTCACCACCATGACCAAAATAGTTAATAACCAGTGCGCCGTTTTCTATCTCGTTATTAATGGCTTCGGAAGCTTCAGGATAACGTTCTCCTCCTGAAGATGATTCTTGCTGGAAAGAATCGGTATGAATTTTAACTACATTTGTAAAAGGTCGTTCTTCTTCAACAGTATCAGCAATGAGGTCTGTAGTTTCTTGAATTACCCTTTCCCAATTCTCATCCACATCATCAGAAATTACCATAAAATTATTACGCCAACTCCCCAAAGCTTCTTTGCTGTAATAGCGCTCTATTTTATCTACCATTTGTTTGGCCCGCAATGGCGAATCTGCTAAAATACGCCCAACAGCGATATCTAATTTATCTGAAACATCTAAATTTCCTTCATTGGGGTCCATTATTCCAAAAAAATCATCAGAGATAAAAGAACTGGTTAAATCAAAGCTATTATAAGCATTCCATGTTGGAAAATAATATTTGTTAGTTGTTCCTCTAATTCTTCCTTCTTTATAATCAAAACTATTATCGCCAAACAAACATAAATATTTTATGCGATTATCTTCTGTACTCGCATTTTCATAAACATACTTTACAAAATTTCGTATTGCAGATATATCGTCGTTTCCTGAATTAAATTCAGAATAAATGGCTTCTGTAGTGTATACTTTCACGTTAAGATTGTAACGTTTTCTATTGATCTCTGCTAAACGTTCTGCCTGGGCTAAATGGGAAGCAGGTGTGAGCATTAAATAGTCTACATCTTCAAATTCGCCTTCACTATTTTGAAAAACGGTTCCTTTTATATTTTGATTACTCACAAAACTTGAAGAAGGCTGTATTGGCTCATAAAAATTAGCGTCTGTAACTGTTACAAAGGTTTTTAATTCGCCTAAAGGCGCTTTAAATACAATAGATGCTCCTGTAGTATTTTCAATTGAACTCACATTAAATTTATCACTTATATCCCATATTTCGCTTACTGCAGAAGCATTTGATAATGTATACTCTCCTATTCCTGTTGAAGTCGTTGCCTCATTATTGTAAAACTGAAACTGATTTCCGACAAAACTCAAAGCCCGCGTCGCTTCTAAGGCTATAAAATCGATATAACCTTTGGCGCTAGGCACTCCAGATTTATCATAATCCAAATTAAGAGTTACATTGTCAGAATTTGAAGTCACCAAATCTGAAAAGCTAGAATCTGAGTTTGATGGAATACTAATACTTGTAATTTCAGTATTATTTAATCGCACTCGCATTCTCGACGAGGTACTTGAAGTGGAAGCCAGTACTATTTTTAGATCAATAGGAATTGCGTTTATTAAATTTGGAAAATTAAATTCGAAAACTTTAGAAACCTCTGTATCAAACTCGTCCCCAAACCATCGTCTTCCTACAAATTTTAAGCTAAACTCATCCAATTCATGATACTGATAATCTTGAAAGGTATTAATGCTAAGGGTCGTCGCCCCTGTTGGCTGTACAAAAGTACCAATACGCTTACCTTCATCGCCATTTACATTAATGTAATAATGAGTAATATTGGTATATAAATTAATGTTGGTATTACTTACCTGATCAAATCCATTTGGTCCTTCTCCATAAAATAACACATAATCGCCTTCATTAAAAACACCATCTTCCTCTCCTATTACCTTAATAGCATTCTCTGTAGGGTCTATAGGCACAAGCATTTCATTAGCATAAGGTAAAATATGCCCGCCATTACCAAAAATCCGTATCGTTTTAGGATTTAATTCATCAGTGTTTATTCCTAAATCATCCAGAAACTGTTTTGACAACTTAAAAACACCCGATCGGTCTATGGCAAACTTAAACCATGACCCTGTATTTAATACCGAATTAACAATGTTTTGTTTAGATCTTCTATTATTAAATTGATTTGTTTTTTGGTAATTTACGGTAAACGATTCTAACTTCTTGTAGGTATCACCGTCTTTTAATATGGCAGACACTGATAAAATACCATAAATCTTTTTCCGCGCTTGGGAATTTTTTATGCTAAATTTCTGCTTTGAAGGTATTTTGTTAACATCAATAGCTTTTAATTCTTGTTTTGATATTGGCGAATAAACCAAATTTGTAATCCTTGCCGATCCTTCTTTGATGTAATTAGACATCTCCCATTGCTCGACATACTCTAAACCTTTATCAAAGCTGTAAACATAATTTTCAGTTGGCGTAAACGAAGGCACAACAAATTGATTATGATCTGTTGCTATTGTTTTGGAGCCATTCCAGTTAATAAGCACTTTCTTTTGCTGTGAATAAAGCAATGTGCTAACTAATGTAAATAAGGCTAATACTATCTTTTTCATTATCTAGAATAACGTCACTATTTAAATGTTATTATTGGTCGTTAAATAATTTAACAAAACCTTTCAAAATTACGATAATATATTTTAATACCACTAGCAGGAAAGTTTCTCAATAATCAGAAACTGTTTTGATAAGTAAAAAACACCTATGCGATTGTATTTAATACTAAAAATATACCATTATTTTGGACTCTAACACCTCCTGAACTGTTTTGCTGTTTTAATAATTGCAGCAACCCATTCCAAATTACTAATAATTGTTTTCTTTATATACTGTCGGAATTAAGTAACACGGCTTACTTCCGCTTTTGAAGATTCTTTAATCTTGAATTTTTATTTTAAAGGACTATAATTAAGGTTAATGAATTTGATATTTTTGATACTCCTTTTCTTTAATGCCTTTTCTGTAATGTCATTGAGGCATTAGAGATTAAGAAATACGTTCCGTTATCATAAAAAAACAATCTATATAGCAACAATCAAAGCTAAATATCCCTTATAAAATTACACAAATTAACGTCATTATTCAAATGTTATTATTGATTTGTGCGTTAAATTAATCTTAAGCTTTCATAATTTTAAGATAATAAATTTCAATATGGCACGTTATGTAATTTCTTAACAGCAGTTTATTGTGAAAAAATAGTGCTGGGAAGTAAAATAACATGGATGAAGCACTTGTTTTTTGTATCAAAACTTACAAATTCACTTGTAAAGTTGGGTATAATTCTTATATTGCGTTTCCAAAAAAAATAATAGTAGCTTACTTAAACATATAAAAATATGAGAAAAGTATTAATATCAAGGGTTTTGCTAGCAGCAGCAGTGACATTAACCTTGGTTGGTTGTAAAAAGGGAGATTCTAACACTTCTAGAGCAACAGGATGGGACATTAATTCTAAAGATGGTGGTTTCCAGTACAATACGAAATTTAAAGAACAAGAAACACCTCCAGGCATGTCTTTTGTAGAGGGTGGTACTTTCACAAAAGGTAAAGTTCAAGATGATGTGATGCATGATTGGAATAACAATCCTAATCAGCAGCATGTTCAATCTTTTTATATGGACGAAACTGAGGTAACCAATAAAATGTATCTCGAATTTTTAGATTGGACAAAAAGAACGTTTCCGCCAACTGAAGAAGATTTTAGATTAATATACAACGGTGTCGTGCCAGACACTCTAGTTTGGAGAAATCGTTTAGGATACAATGAGGTTATGACAGAAAACTATCTACGCCACCCAGGTTATGGTGAATATCCTGTAGTTGGTGTGAGTTGGATTCAAGCTGTTGAATTCTCTAACTGGAGAACAGACCGTGTTAACGAAATGTATTTACAAAAAGGAGGATATCTTAAACAAGGTTCACACTTAGAAGCTACTTCTGATTCTAATTTCAGCACGGCAACATATATTAACTCTCCAACAGAAACTTTTGGTGGTAATGAAGAAATTATTAGAGGCGGTAAGGTAAAGCCAACTGTAGATGCTGAAGGTAACGAATCCAATGTTTATGCAAGACGCGAGTCTGGTGTTATTTCTCCTAACTACAGACTACCAACGGAAACCGAGTGGGAATATGCTGCTTTGGGTTTATCTGAATTAAGAAGCTATAACGTTTACAGAGGTAGAAAAAAATACCCATGGGAAGGTCAATATACCCGTTCTGGAAACCGTAAAGTGCGTGGTGACCAATTGGCTAACTTTAAGCAAGGAAAAGGAGATTATGGAGGTATTGCTGGATGGTCTGATGATGGTGCCGATATTACTAACCAAGTAAAATCTTATGAGCCAAACTCATTTGGTTTATATGACATGGCTGGAAATGTTGCTGAATGGGTAGCTGATGTTTACAGGCCAATAGTAGATGATGAGTTTAACGATTTTAATTACTACCGTGGAAATGTTTATACCAAGAATGCCATTAATGATGATGGTACAGTAAAAATTGTAACGGCCGATGAGATTGTCTATGACACGCTTCCTAACGGAAAACTTATTGCTAGGGATTTACCAGGTGAAATTTCTACAGTTCCTGTTGACGAAAATGAGACTTACTTAAGAACAAACTTCGATACCAGTGATAACAGAAACTTTAGAGATGGAGACAAACGTTCTTCTCGTCACTATGATGATGGTTTTGACGATGAAGAAGAAGAAGGCGAGCAAGATGTAACTAGCAAAATGTACAATTCTCCTAAACATAACGTACAAACCGATTCTTTAGGGAATCTAATAAGACAGTGGGATAAATCTGGTAGGAGAACATCTTTAATTAATGATGAAGTAAGAGTTTTTAAAGGAGGTTCTTGGAAAGATAGAGAATACTGGTTAGACCCAGCGCAAAGACGCTATTATTCTCAAAATAGAGCAACGGATTACATTGGCTTTAGATGCGCAATGTCTAGAGTAGGTTCTAAATCTAAAGGAAAGAAAAAGAAAAAAAGTGATTAATATTTATTCTATATAAATTACAAGTCCTAACACCTGTTGTTAGGACTTTTTTTATACTTTTATTTTATGACAATTAAATCTCTTCATGCGCTTTTTTTAAAGTGCACCAAAATCTCTACTGATACAAGGAAAATAATGAAAGACGATCTTTTTTTCGCCTTAAAAGGAGATCAGTTTAATGCCAATTTATTTGCCGAAAATGCACTCACAAAAGGGGCTAAATATGCTGTTATAGACGATCCAAAATACAAGACATCAAATAAAATGATATTGGTTAAAGATGTTTTAAAAACTTTACAAGATTTGTCTCGTTTTCATCGTACTTATCTAAACATCCCAATCATAGCATTAACAGGGAGCAATGGCAAAACAACAACCAAAGAACTAATTAATGCTGTATTGTCTCAAAAATATAAAACAACGGCGACTAAAGGCAATTTAAATAACCACATAGGTGTCCCATTAACGCTTCTTTCTATGGATAAAGATACTGAGATAGGCATTGTAGAAATGGGCGCAAACCATTTAGGTGAAATTGGTTTTTTATGCACTATTGCCATGCCTAATTTTGGGTATATCACCAACTTTGGCAAAGCGCATTTAGAAGGATTTGGCAGTATAGAAGGCGTCATTAAAGGAAAAACAGAGCTTTATAATTATGTGATGAAGCACGGCAAATTACTATTTATAAATAAAGCAGACGAGCTACAAGTTAAACACGCTCTTGGCGGCATGAGTTATACTTTTGGTCACAAAGAAGCCGATGTTCTTATTAGCGACACTAATAGCCAACCATTTGTAAGTGTATCCTTTAATAACGCGATAATATCAAGTCGTTTAATTGGAAGCTACAATTACAATAATATAGCGGCTGCAATATGTATGGCTTCCTATTTTAAAGTGGCGCACTCCAAAATTAAGAAGGCTATAGAAAATTATTCACCTAGCAATAACAGGTCTCAAATAATTCAAAAAGAGACCAATCAAATCATATTAGACGCTTATAATGCTAACCCAACGAGTATGTCTGCCGCTTTATTAAACCTCGATAAGCTAGACCGTGAAAACAAAATAGCTATTTTAGGAGACATGTTTGAACTAGGAAAAGAGGCTAAAGCTGAACACCAAAATATTGTAAATTATGCACTATCATTGAAAATAAGTCGAATTATATTAGTGGGCGAAAATTTTAGTGCCACAACCAGCAATTCTGAAAAAACGTCGACGTTTAAAACTTTTAATGATTGCATCACAAAAATGAAACCTATTAATAATGCTACTGTATTAATTAAAGGTTCCAGAGGGATGGCTCTAGAACGAATTTTAGAACACTTATAATCTCTACTTTGATAAGCTGTTAAAAAACAGAAACATATTAAGGTTTTTTTTTGATTTAATTCCTTTATGATTCTTTTTTTTATTGGTGATTTGAAAGAAAAAATAAATTAATAAAAAATAAGGAATAACCAATAATTCTACCACAACAAGATATGTGGGCCATTCTCCAAAATAATCTAAAATCGAAGCCGATACAGGTTTACGACTTAAATACGAATAATTTGAATCTAAAAAGTAGTTGATAAAAGCCATCAATATAATGTAAAATTGTATACCTACAACAGCTTTAAAGACACTAGTTAATTTGGGCCTCATTTTAAAAACGATAATCGCATAAAATATTATTATATAAAGCCCTAAATGGACAATCCAATATCTAAAATATTCAAAATCCGGAAACACGCCGCCAACATCTGGAGTAATAATACCTTGAGTGGTTCCTGCTATAATCCAAAACACAAATATTTCATAAAGCCAGTACTTTCTAGTTGAAGTAAAAACAGGAATAAAAATGGCCATAAAACTACACAAAAAGAGTGGTAAATCTACTTTAATATCATAACGTCCAGACATTAATAAATTGATGTGAAACGCTACAACACTAAGACAGACAAACCAGCCTAAGCGACTAAACAGTTTTTTCTGTTGGTCAATATCCAATCTTAAATTGGCATAAGCAATGAGTGTAGCTCCCAACACAACACACAATATAACTGGTATAATATGCTCTAAACTAAACATACTTATTTGCAGCACACCATTAGGCAAGCTTAATTGAAAACACATTTCAAATAGGTTGAAGTCATGAACTTCATTTTAAATTACACAACAAGGAGAGATAGAACAAATATATCTTTTTTAAGTAGATATACACTACAAATATGTTATTATTTTGATTTTAAAGGGGATATCATTCTTAAGGTTAATTTTAAAATGTCTTGGTTTTTTAAATTTAATCCCTGAGTTAGATCTGAGGGTTTGTAGCTAAATTAACATAAAATATCAACGTGTTAGACAAAAAACAGCGCTTGCTAACATCATCATAAAATACTTATTAAAAACCTAGTTGTCTTTAACTCTTATTTAGAATAAGCTCTATGTCGCTCTCTTGCTAATAATGTGTTTTTAAGCAGCATAGCAATAGTCATAGGGCCAACACCTCCTGGTACTGGAGTAATATAACTTGCCTTTTTACTCACATTATCAAAATCTACATCACCAGTTATAATATAGCCCCTAGCTGCACTGTCATCAGGAACTCTGGTTATTCCAACATCTATAATAACGGCATCGTCTTTAATCATTTCAGCTTTTAAGAAATTTGGCACACCCAAAGCCGAAATGATAATGTCTGCCTGAGAAGTTATTTGAGTAATATTTTTAGTATGACTATGTGTTAGAGTGACTGTAGAATTTCCAGGAAACCCTTTTCTTCCCATTAATATACTCATAGGACGCCCAACAATATGAGAACGCCCAATAACAACCGTATGCTTTCCTTTTGTTTCTACCCCATAACGATCTAATAGTTCTAAAATACCAAAAGGAGTGGCAGGAATAAATGTAGACATATCTAGAGCCATTTTACCAAAATTCATTGGATGAAACCCATCTACATCTTTATCGGGATGTACAGCCATTAATACTTTTTGAGTATTAATTTGTGGGGGCAATGGCAATTGAATAATAAAACCATCGATATCGTCATTATTGTTAAGTTCTTCTATTTTATCTAATAACTCTACTTCACTAGTGGTATTAGAGAGTCTCACCATGGTAGACTCAAACCCCACGCGTTCACAAGATCTCACTTTACTACCCACATAAGTTAAACTAGCACCATCATTACCTACAATTACTGCTGCCAAATGAGGTACTTTTTCCCCATTCTCTTTCATTTTCTTTACCTCAATAGTAATTTCATCCTTAATGTCGTTGCTTACTTTTTTCCCGTCTAGTATAGTCATTCTTAGAGTGTGTTTTATGTCTGGTCGACGCTCCCAAAGTCTCGAAACGAGACCTATTTTGAATCGTCTTAATATTTAATCCTTCTCGAATTTAGCTAGTCTTGAGCGACAGTCGAAAGGCTCGATGAGGCTTCATTTTTTTAGTTTTTAATCTTAACGCATGCCTCTCATAGCATTCATCATTCTTTTACCGCCACCACCTTGCATCATTTTCATCATCTTGCTCATTTGGTCGAACTGCTTTAACAATTGGTTCACTTGTTGTACAGAAGTTCCCGACCCCTTACCTATTCTTTTCTTTCGACTTGCATTTATTATAGAAGGATTAGTACGTTCTTTTACCGTCATGGAGTGAATGATTGCTTCTATGTGCTTAAAAGCATCATCATCGATATCGATATCTTTCATCATTTTTCCTGCACCGGGAATCATTCCAATAAGGTCTTTCATATTCCCCATTTTCTTGATTTGCTGAATCTGTTTTAGAAAATCATCAAATCCAAATTGATTTTTTGCAATTTTCTTTTGAAGTTTTCTTGCCTCTTCTTCATCAAACTGTTCTTGAGCTCTTTCTACAAGAGAAACCACATCTCCCATTCCCAAGATTCGATCTGCCATACGAGAAGGATAAAACACATCGATGGCCTCCATTTTTTCTCCAGTACCAATAAACTTGATTGGTTTATTTACCACCGATTTAATTGTTATGGCAGCTCCTCCTCGAGTATCGCCATCTAATTTTGTAAGAATAACGCCATCAAAATTCAAAACATCATTAAATGCTTTAGCGGTATTTACAGCATCTTGCCCAGTCATAGAATCGACAACAAATAAGGTTTCTTGAGGTTGAATCGCCTTGTGTATATTGGAGATTTCGGTCATCATAGCCTCATCTACGGCTAAACGTCCTGCGGTATCTATAATAACAACATTATGACCATTTGCCTTAGCATGAGCAATGCCGGCTTGAGAAATGGCCACTGGATCGTTATTTCCTCGATCGCTAAAGACTTCTACTCCTATTTGATCGCCTACCACATGTAATTGATCTATTGCAGCAGGACGATACACATCACAAGCTACTAATAAGGGTTTCTTTGTTTTTTTATTCTTTAAAAAATTAGCCAGCTTACCAGAAAATGTTGTTTTACCAGACCCTTGTAAACCAGACATTAAAATAACACTTGGCGTGCCAGATAAATTAATACCTGCTGCATCGCCGCCCATTAACTCGGTTAACTCGTCTTTAACAATTTTAACCATTAACTGCCCAGGCTGTAGGGTCGTTAATACATTTTGCCCTAATGCCTTTTCTTTGACGCGATTGGTAAATTCTTTGGCTATTTTAAAGTTGACATCGGCATCTAGTAAGGCCCTACGAACTTCTTTTAATGTTTCAGCAACATTTACTTCTGTAATACTTCCATGTCCTTTTAAAACATGAAACGCTTTATCTAATTTATCACTTAAATTATTGAACATGGCTCTTTGTGCATTTTTAAGGACACAAAAGTAAAGAAATATTTTGTTTTTCTGTACTTAAATACAATGTTTAAAATGCTTCTCTTGTAGGTTTTGCATGGCATTATTAATACTAAGTAGCTTGTAGCATTTTAACTTTAAAAGTACCATTCTAAAAATAATAGCATAAAAAAAACGCTATCAAATTTTGATAGCGTTTTTAGCAAATAAAAGCAACAATACTCTGGTTTGTAAAATGACTAAAAATTAAAACCGTTAATTAATCTATTTTGCTTTTTATTTAGCATTAATATAAGGGGACTAGCATAATTTATTTACAAGCTTTTTTAATAGTTCGAAGTAATTCTTTATTGTTATTAACTTCTACTGTTGAATCGTCACTTAAAATTAAAGTAATTGGGAAATTTAAGCTTGCTATAACAGAATCATCATCTAAAGTATCAAGAAAAGCATCAAACTCATCATCATTATTAATAGTAACTATTTCTATAACTTGAAAGTCGATGTCATAGATTGACGCTGAAATAGGATATTGAAAACGGATGCAATCAACATCATCATCATCGTCATCGTCGTCTTTGTCATCATCGTCATCGTCATCGTCGTCATCATCATCGTCATCGTCATCATCGTCGTCGTCTTTGTCATCGTCATTTATTCCACATTCAACAATTATGGCATCTAATTCTTCTTGAGAATTTACAACAGTCACCTCTCTACCTTGTCTAATAGTAATTGGGAACGAAAGCTCCAAAGTATCAACATCAGTATCTGAAGCTTTAAAAATATCTCTTACTTTTTTGTAATCTCTTCTGCTATTGATAACTACCTCAGTACCATTAGCAATTACAGTTACTGGTAATTTTACTCTAAAACAATCTTTTCCGCCAAAGATCCCGGTATCGTCATCTTTGTCGTCATCATCGTCATCATCATCATCATCATCGTCGTCGTCATCATCGTCGTCGTCATCATCATCATCGTCGTCGTCATCATCATCGTCGTCATCATCATCATCATCGTCCTTTATTCCACATTCAACAATTATGGCGTCTAATTCTTCTTGAGAATTTACAACAGTCACCTCTCTACCTTGTCTTATGGTAACTGGGAAAGAAAGCTCTAAGGTATCGACATCAGTATCAGAAGCCTTAAAAATATCTCTTACTTTTTTATAATCTTTTCTACTCTCGATAACGACTTCTGTGCCATTAGCAATAACCGTTACCGGTAATTGTACTCTAAAACAATCATTTCCGCCAAAGATCCCTGTATCGTCATCTTTGTCATCATCATCGTCATCATCATCATCATCGTCGTCATCATCATCGTCGTCATCGTCATCGTCATCGTCATCGTCGTTATTCATTCCACACTTAACCACTAATTCGTCTAATTCTTCTTGAGAATTTACAACAATCTCATCACGGTTTTTTCTTTTAACAAGCGTTATTGGGAAAGAAATTTCAAAAGTATCGACATCGGTATCAGAGGCTTTAAAAATATCTCTTACTTTTTTGTAATCTTTTCTACTCTCTATAACGACTTCCATTCCATTAGCGATTACTGTTATTGGTAATTTTACCTTGTAACATTTTCTCCCACCAATAAGGCTATCTACAGACACTTTACTTTCAATAGTAATTCTTAAAGATTCTTTTAACTCAGAATTGGCTACTAAAACTTCTTGCTCGTCTGTAGTATCTGTCGTTTCTATTACCTCTTTTTGGCACGATGCCACTAAAAGAAGCAAGGCTAAGGGCAAAAAGGTCTTCCTAATTAAATTTTTAATATTCATTTTAAACTATTTTTGGATTAATAAATAATATTCTTTAGAGCACAACAATCGTTTATGATGCGTTCCTATAAATAGAACAATTACAAACTAAAAACTCCTACCATTAAATTTAATTTTTTTAGTTTTAACAGATATTAATTTTATTTTATGAGCAAATCATTGCATGATAACATTTGTGAAGATCACCTATTTGCTTCGCTTTTCAAAAAATACTCAAAAGATTTAAATAACTTTTTATATTATAAATTTGGAAATGCTTTGAACCCTAGAGACAAAGTTCAAGATGCTTTTATTAAACTCTGGGAAAACTGTGAAAAAATAAGCCCCCAAAAAGCAAAATCTTTTTTATTTACTACTGCTAACAATATGATGCTAAATGAAACGAAGCATCAAAAAGTGGTTTTAAAATTTAAAGAAACTAAGCCCAAATCTCATACTTTTGAAAGCCCTGAATTTTTAATGGAAGAAAAAGAGTATCAATTAAAAATAAATACAGCTATTCGTAATTTAACTGAAGCACAGCGGGTAGCTTTTTTAATGAATCGAGTTGAAGGCAAACGATTTAAAGAAATTAGCGAGTTATTAGGCATTAGCACTAAAGCTGTAGAAAAACGAATTTACGGTGCGCTTAAAAAATTAAGAGAGACCATTGATGAACTATAGTATTACTATTTTTAAGAAGTGGTTTAAACTTTTTTCAATACTAAAACGGTTAAACTCCTACAACTAAACATTATTTTTTTCTGTTTTTTAAGAAAAAGAAAAGCCATTGTTTAGCCAATATTAAGCTAAATAACATGGCATTAACGGTTTAAATCTTAGTATTATGTTAAAAAGAGCAGCATTAATTCGGCTTATTACTCTAGAAATCCTATTTTTATAACATCTTATCATATAATTTATGATTACAAAAGGTAGGTTTTTTAGACCTTTAGTTGTTATATAGTTGATTATGGAAACAATGGAAAAAGAATACTTAGTAAAAAAATGGTTAGATCATGATTTAAATGCTGAAGAATTGGAAGCATTTAAATTGCTTGATGATTATGAAACGCTAACAAAAATTTCTAAGCATACCGAAACATTAGAAACGCCTGTATTTAGTAGTGAAGCTGAATTCAAAGCACTTAAAAAAGCCATCCAATCTAAGAAACGTCAAATTTCTAAAAACTGGTTAAGCATTTTGTCGAAAACCGCGGCCATCTTTGTGATTTGCTTTGGTATTTATAAATTTACATATAATCCAGAATCTTCTTTTACTACTATGGTTGCCCAAAAGGATGAAATAAAATTACCCGATCATTCTATCGTTAATCTTAATAGTTTATCTTCTCTAACCTTTAGTGAAAAAAAGTGGGATACCAATCGTAACGTATCACTTAAAGGCGAAGCGTTTTTTAATGTGGCCAAAGGCGCAACATTTAACGTGAATACCAGTCACGGCATCATTACTGTTTATGGTACCGAGTTTAATGTAAAAACGCGCGAAAATTATTTTGAAGTAGTTTGCTACGAAGGTCTCGTAGGTGTTACTTATAAGGGTAATGAGGTAAAACTTAAACCTGGCAATCGTTTTTTAGTATTAAAAGATGAGATTAGCCCTCAAAATAAAACGAACTATAAAAGCCCGCTTTGGTTAGAAAACGAAAGTATTTTTAATAGTATTCCTTACCGCGAAGTTATTGCTGAATTGGAAAGGCAATACAATATTAAAATCGCTACTATAAATGTAGATAAAGATCAATTATTTACTGGTGGTTTTTCTCATACAAATCTCGAAACTTCTTTAAAGTCTATAACTGCTCCCTTGCAATTAACCTACGTAAAAAAAGGCAATACAATAATTTTAAAGCGTGATTAAAAGGCAGGTTGTTGCTTTTCTATTAATTTTTAGTTTTTGCACCACAACCTATGCACAGATAAAAGAAAAGCAATCTTTAATTTCAATAATAAACGCCATAGAAGAACAACATCGTGTTCGTTTTTCTTATGCGAATAGTACTATTAATGATTTAAAATGCCTAGCACCTTCAAACAATCTTTCCTTAAAAGATAAGCTTAGTTATATAGAAACGCAAACACAGGTTGAATTTAAAATATTAGACAAACGTTACATTTCTATAAAACCCATTAGAAAAAAAAAATCGCAACCAAGCATTCAGCTACTTGATGAAATTATAGTGTCTAACTATTTAACTCAAAGTGTCTTAAAAGACAGCAATGGGAATATTATTATTAAGCCAGAAAAATTTAATATTCTTCCAGGACTTACCGAACCCGATATTTTACAAACCATTCAGGCTGTACCAGGGGTTTTAAGTGCTAATGAAACCATTTCTAATATTAATGTTAGAGGGGGCACACACGACCAAAATTTAATTCTATGGGATGGTATAAAAATTTATCAATCCGGTCATTTTTTTGGTCTAATCTCTGCTTTTAGTACTTATTTAACCAATAGAGTGGTATTGTCTAAAAATGGCACTAGTGCATCGCATGGTGAAAGTGTATCTAGCACTATAGATATCGAACTTGATCGTACTTTAAATGATTCGATATCGACTGGTGCGGGCTTAAATCTTATTTATTTTGATGCGTTCACGAAATTACCGTTAAATAAAAAATTAGAACTGCAATTAACCGCTCGCCGTTCGATGACAGATTTTATTGAAACCCCAACTTATAACCAATACTTTAAACGTGTTTTTCAAGACACCGATATTAACAATAGTTCAAGAAATAATAGAACGATTGCAACAAACGAAGCCTTTTATTTTTACGATTTAGGCGGAAAACTATTGTACGATATTTCTAATAAAGATAAGATAAGATTTAATTTCTTAAACACCTTTAACACCCTTAATTATACCGAAAGTGATGAAAACGCCAATACCACAAGCACTTTAAATAGTGGTATTGAACAGCAAAATTTAGTTACCGGATTATCATATAACAGGGAATGGTCTAATGCTTTTAAAACTAATTTTCAACTCTATTTATCTAATTACCGACTTGACGCTATTAATTTCGATGTGATTAATGACCAACGATTAATCCAAAAAAATGAAGTATTAGATACCGGAATTAAATTTCAAACCAATTATAAATTAGGAGAGGCTTTAAATTGGATAAGTGGCTATCAGTTTTTTGAGGTGGGTATTACTAATCTGGAAGATGTTAATAACCCTGTTTTTAGAAGTAATATAAAAAGAGTACTTAGAAATCACTCTGCCTACACTGAAATTAAATGGCATTCGAAAAATAAAAATAGTTATTTAAGAGCAGGCTTAAGAGGCAACTACATCCCTAAATTTAACACCTTCCTTACAGAGCCTAGATTAAGTTTTAACCAGCGGTTTTTAGATTATTTTAAAGTAGAAGTTTTAGCCGAAATTAAAAGCCAAACGACTTCTCAAATTATTGATCGTCAAAACGATTTTTTAGGGGTTGAAAAGCGACGTTGGGTATTGGCCGATAACACACAAAACCCCATTATAAAAAGTAAACAAGCCTCAATTGGTATTCATTATAATAAAAACAAACTCTTAATTAGTGCAGAAGGTTACTTTAAACAAGTTAATGGGATTACTACAAGAAATCAAGGCTTTCAGAATCAATTTCAATTTGTTAATGCAATAGGGAGATATGATGTAAAAGGAATAGATTTTTTAATTAACAAACAGTTTAAAAACACCACTACTTGGTTAAGCTATTCTTTTAGTAATAACAATTACACTTTTAATGCTTTAAATAATGGCAATCGTTTTCCAAACTCTTTAAATATAAATCATGCCATAACTTTCGCAAACACCTATTCTATAAATAATTTTAAATTTGCCTTAGGAATTAATTGGCACTCGGGAATTCCGGTAACTATTCCTAATGAAAGAAATCCTGTTGTAAATAATGAAATTAATTTTGAATTACCCAATAGCAGAAATTTAAGAGATTACCTTAGAGCCGATTTTTCAACAACCTACTCACTCAAACTAAATAAATCTATAAATAGCACTATTGGTCTCTCTGTATGGAACTTACTAAACCAAAAAAATACAATTAACACCTATTATCTATTAAACGAAGACAATTCCATTTCTAAGATTGATAATAATTCTTTAGGAATAACGCCTAATTTAAGTTATAAGCTTCGTTTTTAATCTCGAATTAACGGTAAGGTACTACAGCGTAATAAACCCTCTTGCTTCGCTATTTCGGCATAAGGCACTTCTTCAACAATAAAGCCTTGCGCTTTTAACCAGGTGTTTAATCTTGTAAAATTTCGTTCTGAAATAATAATATTTTCTGAGATAGAAAAAATATTACTATTCATATGGTACATTTCTTCTTTATTAATTTCAAAAACATTCGCCTTTCCAAAATAATTAACCAACCAATTGTAATCCTCTTCTAATAAAAATCCATTTTTATGAAGTATGGCTTTATGAGTTCCTATTGGCTGAAAACAACAATCTAAATGCAAGGCATTTTCTTTAGGGTTGGTATTAGACTTTCTTAGTTCGAAAGATTTAACTATTTTGTTAGGAAAATGATCTTGCAGGGCAATTACAGCGGCTTTGTTTGTTCTTGCGGTAATAAAATCGGGATAGTCTTTCCCGGAGTAGGTTCCTACAAATACATAGTCGTTCCAAGGCATCACATCGCCACCTTCTATATGACATTCTTCAGGAAGTGTAAGAATATTAATCGGGTCTATTTCATCAATAACATGTTGTATCGCATTATATTCACGTTTTCGATCTGGTAAAATATTTGCTTTCACGAATTTATTATCGACAACAAAAGCAATGTCTCTAGAAAATATTTGATTGTAATTTTTAATTATTTTTGGTCTAAAGACGCTTACGCCATACTTCTTAAAAACGTTTGCTAATGCTTCCATTTCTTTTACCATATCCTTCTCTAGAGGATAAGTACCAGCTAATACATGTAATTTACTTTTAGGATCGTAACAGTCTTCAGCTTTTGGTGTTGGACCATTACTCACTGCCGTTCCTAAAACTACAGCTCGTAAACGTGACGTTTCATTTTTAACATTTAGCTTTAGCATCTTAAATAATCATATTTTTTTCAGATATAAAAAAGCTCCATAATGGTTTATGAAGCTTCTTATTAAATTTATTTATTGGTGTTATCGCTTATCAATGGTTTTAAATGCTCTATAATTTTCTCCGGTATAAATTTGTCTTGGACGACCAATAGGCTCTTTTCGTAAACGCATTTCTCGCCATTGGGCAATCCAACCAGGAAGGCGACCTAAAGCAAACATTACGGTAAACATTTCAGTAGGAATTCCCATAGCTCTGTATATGATCCCCGAATAAAAATCGACGTTAGGATACAGCTTACGTTTTACAAAATACTCATCTTGTAATGCCTCTTTTTCTAATCCTTTAGCAATATCTAAAATTGGATCTTCAACTCCTAAATCTGATAATACTTCATCTGCCGCCACTTTAATAATTTTTGCTCTAGGATCGAAATTTTTGTAAACTCTATGCCCAAAACCCATTAAACGGAAAGGGTCTTGCTTATCTTTAGCCTTACCCATATATTTTTTAGTATCTCCACCATCGTCTTTTATCGCTTCAAGCATTTCTAAAACAGCTTGGTTAGCGCCACCATGAAGTGGGCCCCATAGTGCTGAAATTCCAGCAGAAAGTGAAGCAAACAAGCCCGCGTGCGATGAGCCTACAATTCGTACCGTAGACGTGGAACAGTTTTGTTCGTGGTCTGCATGAAGAATTAATAATTTATCTAACGCATTTACTAAAATGGGGTTTTGAACGTATTCTTCATTGGGTTTTTCAAACATCATTTTTAATACATTCTCTACATAATTTAAAGAATTACTACCATAGTTTAATGGCAAACCCTTTTTCTTACGCATGGTCCAAGCAACTAAAACGGGGAATTTTCCTAATATTTTTACGACAGACTTATACATGTCTTCTTCTGAATCTACATTTACCGAAGTTGGGTTAAATGCCGTTAAAGCACTTGTAAGAGAGGATAAAACCCCCATAGGATGAGCCGATTTAGGAAACGCGTCTAATATCTTTTTTACATCGTCGTCGACAACAGATTCCGTTTTAATATCTGCATGAAACTTAATGAGTTGGTCCTTCGATGGTAAGTCCCCAAAAATTAATAAATAAGCGACCTCTAAAAAATCTGCTTTATCTGCCAAATCTTCAATAGCATAACCTCTATATCTCAAAATGCCTTTTTCTCCATCCAAAAATGTGATCCCACTTTGGCAAGAGCCTGTGTTTTTATAACCTGGATCAATGGTTGTTACTCCTAAGGTAGCCCCTCTGAGTGTTTTTATATCTATTCCTATTTCATTCTCTGTTCCTACTATTAAAGGAAACTCGTGTTTTTCGCCTTTAATCTCTAAAATAGCTGTATCTGACATATATATGGTGTTTAATTTTTGGATAGCTAAATTACAAAATATCTAACGATATATAAAGCTTGTTAACATTGGATTTAACAAAGTAAAAATTTGAAAAATGATTTAAAAAAAGAGGGATCATTATTAAGATAATGATCCCCAAAAGCTTATACTAATCCTTTCTTTATTCTATTTTAAAGGCTCTTTCTTTAGGGTAAAGTATTCATTTACGAATTAATTGAATTGAATAATATCTGGTTGAGGTAAAAAAGTTTCTAATAAAAATACCAAACTATCTTTACATATTAAAGTAATTGAAATAAGAATACTTACTAATAGTATTGAAACTGCTAAATTATTCTTTTTTAATTCTTCAACTTCTCTTATATATTTTGTAAGCACTTTTACTAAAAAGAAAGAAGAAAACTGAATAGTAGAAGCTGCTATAAAACCTACTAACAAACAAATTGAAGAATATTTAAAAACTTCAAAAAACAAATACCCTTCTATATTAATTTCTATAAGTTGAATAGCATTTATAATTGACGGAATGATGCCGCTTAATAAATAACCAATACTAAAAATAACTCCTGAAAAAAATATACTTAGTGCTAAGTTTTCATTATCAAATTTATTTTCTTCAAGTCTAAATACTTTGATTAAAACTTTATATGAAATAAAAAATATAATAATTGCTAAAATAATTGAAATGATTATTTGACTTAATGCAAGGTAGAATAGTTCCATTGTTTTATTTTTGTATTATATATTAAGGCAAAACCCCAATAATTAACATTTGATACATCTTGATGAAGGTAACCAATAGGACAGCCTTTTGCTGTAGTTTCAATAAAATAGTACTTCTTGTTATTATGGGTTTTGAATTTCCCTGTAGAGTGAATATTTAATCCTAAAACTGAATGTTTATATTTTTTGCTATTTAAAATAGCAACATCATAATTAAATCTAGATAGTAACGTAAAAAGTATAACTGTTCTTGTATCGCAATCTCCGCTTAATGTTGATATAAATTCTGCAGGAGTATATATACCTAACTTCACATTACCAAAACATGGTTTTACATCTGTTTTTTCACAAGGAACACTTAATATCAAATTATAAGGTATATCTTGAATAGCAGAGATCATTAATTCAGCAAAATCTCTTCTATTCATATTCTCTTTTTTTTGGTAATTAAAGAAAGTTTTTGCCAAATCTTCTAATAATGGACGATCATTATCCGCTATATTTTTATAGAAATTTTCCCAAGAAAATCGATAAGTTATTTTAAAATCTTCTTTATTTTTTTTTGACTTAATTACGTCATCATAATTCACTTTAAATGGCAATCGGTGAGTTTCTCCATCAAAACTCTTCCAAACTTGATTGCTAATATAATATTTTCTAGATGTTGTTTGAGAGCTGTCAATCATTAGAGTTACCATCTCATCGGTTTGCTCAAAATCATTATGATTCTGTATTTTAGTATTATTATTTGTGATCATCACTATAAGGGAAAATATCACTATGCTTACTGTTAATTTGATGATTTCTCTAATGAGATGAGAAGAACTATTTTTATTTTCGTTATCACTTATTTTATCATAATTTTTCCATATGTAAAACAGTAGAACTAAAGCAATACTGAAAAAAAATAATAAAATATATTTATTGACATCTAAATTAAAACCATAAGCAATTAATACAGCTGCAATTAAAAAAACAGAAGCAACAGATAACAAACCTGCTAAAGTCTTATAGATTAATTGAAGGAATGTATTAAAGGCAACTTTTATATTCACAAAATAAAAGTAACAAAAAATCTTGCCACATATAATTATGACAAGATTTTAAATGATTTAATACCTAAGTAGTTTATTAACACACCACTTTAAACGCTCTTTCTTTAGGGTAATAAGCAATATTCCCTAATTCTTCTTCAATGCGAAGTAATTGGTTGTATTTCGCCATTCGGTCGCTACGTGAGGCAGAACCTGTTTTTATTTGTCCGCAATTTAAAGCTACCGCTAAATCGGCAATAGTATTATCTTCTGTTTCACCAGAACGGTGCGACATCACTGAGGTATAACCCGCATTATGTGCCATATTTACGGCTGCAATAGTTTCTGTAAGTGTTCCTATTTGGTTTACTTTTATTAAAATTGAATTGGCGGTGTCATTTTTAATACCTTTAGATAAACGCTCTACATTAGTTACAAACAAATCGTCGCCTACTAATTGTACTTTATCGCCTATTTTTTCAGTAAGGTATTTCCAGCCTTCCCAATCGTTTTCATCCATGCCATCTTCAATAGAAATAATAGGATACTTTCTAGACAGTTCAGCTAAATAATCTGCCTGTTCTTTGCTGCTTCTTGTTTCACCTTTGTTGCCTTCAAACTTTTTATAATCGTATTTACCATCGACATAAAATTCTGCAGCAGCACAATCTAAAGCAATCATGACATCGTCACCAAGTTTATAACCCGCATTTTTAACTGCTTTAGCTATGGTATCTAAAGCGTCTTCTGTGCCATCTAGTGTTGGTGCAAAACCACCTTCATCACCTACTGCGGTACTTAGCCCTCTATCGTGTAACACTTTTTTTAGATTGTGAAAAATTTCAGTTCCCATTTGTAATGCATGAGAAAAATTATTAGCCTTTACAGGCATTACCATAAATTCTTGAAAAGCAATTGGCGCATCACTATGAGAACCACCATTAATAATATTCATCATTGGTACTGGAAGCGTATTCGCACTGACCCCGCCTACATAGCGATATAGAGGCATTCCTAATTCTGCAGCTGCTGCTTTGGCAACAGCTAACGATACGCCTAAAATAGCATTAGCGCCTAATTTAGATTTATTGTGAGTGCCATCTATTTCGCACATTAAGGCATCTATATGATTTTGTTCAAATACGTTTAATCCTAAAAGTTCTTCTGCAAGAATAGAATTTACATTTTCTACAGCTTTAGAGACCCCTTTTCCCATAAACTTATTACCGCCATCTCTAAGTTCTACCGCTTCATGTTCACCAGTTGATGCTCCAGAAGGCACGGCCGCTCTGCCTAAAAAACCATTTTCTGTTTCAACGTCTACTTCTACCGTTGGATTTCCTCTAGAATCAAAAATTTGCCTTGCGTGAACATTAATTATAATACTCATGTTTATTTTCTATATTTTAAGATTTGTAAATTTACTGTTTAATTCCCTTTTGTGTAATGATACCTCGAAAAATTAAACATAATAATTTCGATAACGTTATAGTAAATGCATAAAGGCAAAAAAACAAGCACTTTATTACATATATTTCAACTATTTATTCGCTTTAATGTTGTTTATAAACTCATCAAACAAATAAGAGGAATCGTGAGGTCCCGGGCTTGCTTCTGGATGGTACTGAACAGAAAAACAATTTTTAGTCTTCATCTTTATCCCTGCCACAGTATTATCATTTAAATGCACATGAGTTATTTCTAAATCTGGATGTGCTTCTGTTTCTTCTCTATTAACGGCAAACCCATGATTTTGAGAAGTAATTTCTCCTTTCCCTGTTATTAGATTCTTTACCGGGTGATTAATCCCGCGGTGTCCATTATGCATTTTGTAAGTTGAAACGCCATTGGCCAAGGCAATAACTTGATGCCCTAAACAAATACCAAAAAGCGGTAAATCTTTAGAGATCACTTGTTTTGCTAATTTTTGAGCCGCTTCTAAAGGTTCTGGATCTCCAGGACCATTAGATAAAAAATAACCATCTGGTTTCCATTCGTTTAATTCTTCGAAAGTAGAATTATAAGGGAACACTTTTATATAGGCATCTCGCTTGGCTAAATTACGAAGGATATTCTTTTTTATGCCAATATCTAAAGCCGCTATTTTAATGGAGGATTTTTCATTACCAACATAATAAGGTGCTTTAGTAGAGACTTTAGAAGCCAATTCTAAGCCGTCCATATTAGGCACTTTAGCCAATTGTTCTTTAAGGCTTTCTATACGATCTACTTCGGTAGATATTACAGCATTCATAGCGCCATTGTCTCTAATATAACTTACTAAAGCTCTTGTGTCGACATCAGAGATTGCGAATAAATTACTTTTTTCTAAAAAAGACAATAACGATTCATCCGCATCTACTCTAGAATAGTCATAACTAAAATTTTTACAAATTAAACCCGCAATTTTAATAGAGTCTGATTCTATTTCTTCATTATTAGCTCCATAATTACCTATATGCGCATTTGTTGTTACCATTAACTGGCCATAATAGGAAGGGTCTGTGAAAATCTCTTGATAACCAGTCATTCCCGTATTAAAACAAATTTCACCAAAAGCAGTTCCGGATTTAGCAACAGCTTTGCCGTGAAAAATAGTGCCATCGGCTAATAAAATTACTGCTTTTTTAAGTTTTTGGTATTTCATCATTTATGTTATGTAAGTCTTCCTAATATTGTTGCAAACAAATTTTGAAAATAAAAGTTTTGCAAATTTCTATAAAAAAAAGGATAAAGTAAAATAGTTTATCCTTAATGTTTCAAATCCTTATTAACATTTATAATGTATCTATTCGATTTTCCTTTAGCTATGAATTTTGAAATATTATTGAAACTAAATGTAAAAATAGAATCTTCAGAAATTTAAGGTTGAAGTGACTATTTTTTGAGGAAAATATATCATTATCCATATACTTTTTGGTTAGTCAAATAAAAAAACCCCTGTAATCACAGAGGTTTTTTATTTGAGGTCGAATAGAATATATATAAGAAAAATATGAACTATTACAACTAACCTGTTTAAGATTAATCCTTAACAAATGGTACGGTTTGTACAACTCGATTTGTCTCGACTACTTTTAAATAGTAAACACCAGACTGTAGTGCAGAAGCATCTATACTATTTTTGTCTGCAGACAATTCTTTTTTCATCAATTGCTTTCCAATAGTATCGTATATGTAAACTAGCCTATTAGTATTGGTTTTAGAGCTTAAGAAGTTAAGATTAAGTATGTCCTTTACAGGGTTAGGATATAAAACAAACTTGTCATTAATCTCATTGGTTTCTGCGCTTAATACGCCTTTATACTCTATAGACAAACGATTTAAAACCCAGTTAGGATCGTTCCCACCTCGGTCTTCAATCTCAATGTTTAATTCTCCATCTGATACGTCTACAGTACCTGTTACATAAGGAAATTCTCCACGAGCACTGTTAATGTTGTCTCCAATAATAATTCCTTCTGCAGTAACTCGCATATTGTCATGAGGAAATCCAGCATCTCCCATATTCATAACAATTTCCCAAGAACCTTTTCTTAGTTTATGACTAAGTACCGCTTTACGACCACTAAAAACAAAGTCCTGATTATTTTTGTTAACGCCCTGAGATTCGCCTCTGTCTCCAGATTTAACAGCCACATTCCATTTAATATCACCAGTAGTTTTATCGGATATTTGAGCCCAATTGTTCATTATAGGAGAACAAGGCGTCCCAACATCATAGTCATATTTTGTTTTAGATGCATCTACTGTCGCAGTATTCCCAGATCCGCAGGAGGAGGAAGATACGATTTTGCCAGATATAGAAAACACCCCTAACGAGCCATACTCGGCATACCCATTAGATTGATTTCCTTCACCTTTTCCATCAATTTCAACATAATAAGTCCCGGGTTTTAAATCCATTTTAATAGCCGCACTAAGATCCCCTCCTCTAGGGTTATTTTTAGCTATTTCTTTCCCAGAAGAGTCAAGTATTCTAGCTTGAATATTCAAGTTGGGCTGAGCAGAGGCTGGCTTGAATTTAAGATCAATTTCTCCGCCTTCTGTGTTGAAAGAAAACAGGTCTTTATCATTACTTTTTTCAATAACTCCCTTATTATCCCTAGCATCTACAGAACCATTATTTTTTATCACCAATTTTGTAGCGTTATTTCTTGAATTCCCGTGGTCGTCATTTTTGTAACCAAAATTTCTACTTCTAGTAATAATCGCTAAATCATCTTCAAACAGGTTAGCATTGGTATATTCTCCTTTACTCCAATGTCCAACAGGGTTTCTGAAATTACCTCCCATTATTGGACAAAATACGCCGTTACCTTGATAGTAGGTATTAGAACCTTGACCATCGTGTCTTAGTCCAACTGTGTGACCTACTTCATGGGATGCCGTTTCTCCTGCCGCTTTAATACTTCCTGGCCGACCATTAAATACCCAACAAGGATCATCTCTATTACTAGAAAAAGAATTTAGAAAGGCTACCCCTCCCGAACCAGGAGCTGCGGTAGTCGTGGTCGTAAATATGGTCATCATTCTTTTATTTTTAGGAGCCTTATTATATACGGCTCTATCTGTAGTAACGTTTACTTGAAAAGGACTAAAATCTTCTGCTACATATTCCCATATTCTTCTCATTTCATTCTCGCTATATCCTTCTGGTCTTGCGTTAATGGTCGCTCCACCTGCCCATGAGGTGCCTGAAACCACTTCTCCATCAAAATCTAAATAAACCACAGCTGTTGCACCAGGCAAACTGTTAAGAATTGGAGCCATAACAAGTTCTGAAGTTTCGGGAGTTGCATTGTTTGCGCCAACTTTTTCTACACCAACGCATATTAATTCTCCAAGATCCTTTTGTTTTAATAACACTTCTTGATTTGAATTTAGAGTGTATTGGTATCCTTTGTCAGAAAGTAAAATGTGCCCTTCAATTAGGCCATTTGCTTTAGAAATAGAAAACGTACCGTTCTCTACGTTTTTTAGTACTCCTGTAACGAAGTACTCTTCATTAGAAATTACGTCTTTTACGTTTATTCTCGCCATATAACTCTGACTTTCGGAAACTTTTAACTCTAAATCAGAACTTATTTTTTGAGTAGTCAGTAGAGTTTTAGAAAAATCGGCTTCATTGCCTAAATTGTATGTTACTCCGTTTTGAGCGGATATCATACCTACTAGAAAAGTAAACAAAACTCCAAGAATTGGAGCTACGAATGGTTGATTGTTCTTCATTGTTGAGGGTATTTATTTTTTGAATTAAGTAATTTTTATAAAATTAACTATAATTTCACAATTCGAATATTTTTTTTGACAAAAAACCCTATTAATTAGATAAAATACAAAGATTATGTTTATAATTAAATATTTCAAATCCTTATCAACATTTATAGTGTACTATAATAGGGCATTATTTTTAGCATTGTCTGCATTTGAAAATAATATTTTTTCCTTTTAAAAAGGTTAAAATAGATTCACTTTTATGCTCTAATAAATTAACGAGAGTTCAAGTTAAAGATTTAGAATGAAAAGCCGTCAAATTGAGTGATTTTTCAGAGTGAAAACGAAGAAAAATTGTATCGGAAATAGGGGCTTTATAGAAAATCACTGACTGACGTAAATTTTCTTATGTCGAAATCACGTTAAGTTAAGTTTAATAAACAAAAAAGGGTAAACTAAAATAGTTTACCCTCTAAATATTATCAATACTAAACTAGTATCTATTCTTCTTCATTGGAAGCTACTGGTGGTGTCACTACAGTTTTAGAGCCTCCTCTTCTTCTACTTCTACGAGTTGTTTTCTTCTTAACCTTATCTGCATTATAGATTTCGTTATAATCAACCAATTCTATCATTGCCATGTCTGCATTATCACCTAAACGGTTACCTAATTTAATTATCCTAGTGTATCCTCCTGGACGGTCTCCTACTTTTGATGCAATGTCTCTAAATAACTCAGTAACGGCTTCTTTTTGTCTCAATTTACTAAAAACAATACGCCTGTTATGAGTTGTATCGCTTTTTGATTTTGTAATCATTGGCTCAACAAACTGTTTTAATGCTTTTGCTTTTGCTACTGTAGTGTTAATACGTTTATGTTCTATTAATGAACATGCCATATTAGCTAACATTGCTTTTCTATGCGCTGTTTGTCTCCCTAAATGGTTTACTTTCTTTCCGTGTCTCATGACATTTTGTTTTAATCATCATCTTGCTCAACTCTTTTAAGGAGCAAAATATGATGGGTTAATTTTATTTGGAATAAAAAAGACTGTAAATTTTAGAATGAATTTAAAAGTCATCATTCATTAATATACAATCTTAGTTTATTAGTCTTTATCTAATTTATACTTTGATAAATCCATTCCGAAATTTAGTCCTTTAACATTAACCAGCTCTTCAAGCTCTGTTAAAGATTTTTTACCAAAATTACGAAACTTCATTAAATCGTTTTTATTGAATGATACCAAGTCGCCTAAGGTATCTACTTCAGCTGCTTTTAAACAATTAAGTGCACGTACAGATAAATCCATATCTACTAACTTCGTTTTAAGCAATTGTCTCATATGAAGCGATTCTTCATCATAAGTTTCAGTTTGTGCAATTTCATCGGCTTCCAATGTGATACGCTCGTCTGAGAATAGCATGAAGTGATGAATTAATGTTTTTGCTGCTTCTGTTAAAGCATCTTGAGGTGTAATTGAACCATCTGAAACAATTTCGAAAATTAATTTTTCGTAATCTGTTTTTTGTTCTACACGAAAGTTCTCAATACGATATTTAACATTCTTTATAGGCGTATAAATTGAATCTGTAAAGATGGTTCCCATAGGTGCTGAAGCCTTTTTATTCTCTTCTGCAGGAACATAGCCTCTTCCTTTTTCAATAGAAATTTCCATATTTATATTTACTTTAGGATCCAGGTTACAGATTACTAAATCTGAATTTAAAACTTGAAACCCTGAAATAAATTTTTGAAAGTCTCCTGCTGTTATTTGTTCCTGTCCTGAGATAGAAATAGAAACAGATTCATTGTCTACGTCTTCTATTTGACGTTTGAAACGCATTTGTTTTAAATTAAGAATCATTTCAGTGACATCTTCTACCACACCCGCAATTGTAGAAAATTCATGATCTACGCCTTCAATTCTTATTGATGTTATTGCAAACCCTTCTAAAGAAGATAATAAAACTCTCCTAAGAGCATTTCCAACGGTTAAACCATAACCAGGTTCTAAAGGTCTAAATTCAAACTTACCTTCAAAATCGGTTGAATCGATCATGATTACTTTGTCGGGCTTTTGAAAATTAAATACTGCCATATTTGTGATTTGTATCAGTTATTATTTAGAATATAATTCGACGATGAACTGCTCGTTAATTTTTTCTGGGATCTGAATTCTAGCTGGAATAGAAACATACGTTCCTTCTTTTTTATCATTATTCCATGTAATCCATTCATAAATTTGGCTTGAGTTAGATAAAGATCTATCTATAACTTCAAGAGATTTAGATTTTTCTCTTACGGCAACAACATCTCCTGCTTTTAGTTGATATGAAGGCACATTTACCAATTCTCCATTAACGGTAATGTGTCTGTGCGAAACCAATTGTCTGGCCCCACTACGAGAAGGCGATAATCCCATTCTATAAACCACATTATCTAATCTCGATTCACACAATTGTAACAAAACCTCACCTGTAATACCAGGTGCTGCTGTTGCTTTTTTAAACATGTTTCTAAATTGACGCTCTAAAATACCATAGGTGTATTTTGCTTTTTGCTTCTCCATTAATTGGATTGCGTATTCAGATTTTTTACCACGTCTTCTGTTGTTTCCGTGTTGACCTGGAGGGTAATTCCTTTTTTCAAAGGCTTTATCATCTCCAAATATAGCCTCGCCAAATTTACGAGCTATTTTAGTTTTAGGACCAGTATATCTTGCCATTTTAAATTGTTTTTTGAGAGTAATTATGAATTAAGGTCTTAATCTTATCCTTCGATAATCGCGAATCTCTCTTTGATACTTGTTAATTATTTTTTAGTGTGCAAATTTACACAAAAAATTAACATCAACTCTATATATACAGCCGACATTAATTTTTATTAAATGAGTGTCTTAAACTCTTCTACGTTTAGGAGGGCGACACCCATTGTGAGGTAGTGGTGTCACATCAATAATTTCAGTGACTTCAATGCCTGAATTGTGTATTGAACGGATCGCCGACTCTCTACCATTGCCAGGTCCTTTAACGTATACTTTTACTTTTTTCAATCCTGCTTCTTTAGCCACTCCTGAAGCATCTTCTGCTGCCAATTGCGCTGCATAAGGCGTGTTCTTCTTAGAGCCTCTAAATCCCATTTTACCTGCAGAAGACCATGATATAACATCGCCTTTTTTATTGGTAAGAGAGATAATAATGTTATTGAAAGACGCAGTAACGTGAGCTTCTCCTATAGAATCTACTATAACTTTACGCTTTTTAGTACTTGTTTTTGCCATGTTTCTAAGTTTTTAGTTTGTAGTCGTTAGTCGTTAGAATCCTAAACCTTTTATAATTTCAAACAGATTCCTTCCAACGTCTAAATACCAAAGACTAATATTTAATAATTATTTAGTTGCTTTCTTTTTATTAGCAACTGTTTTTCTTCTTCCTTTTCTAGTTCTAGAGTTGTTTTTAGTGCGCTGCCCTCTTAGAGGAAGACCTACTCTGTGACGAATACCTCTGTAACAGCCAATATCCATTAATCGTTTAATGTTTAATTGTGTTTCAGAACGAAGTTCTCCTTCGATAGTATATGTTCCTACAGCTTCACGTATCGCTCCGATTTGATCATCTGTCCAATCTTGTACTTTAATGCTTTCGTCAACTTTAGCTGAATCTAAAATTTCTTTTGCTCTACTTCTACCTATCCCGTAGATATAGGTTAAAGAAATTACTCCTCTTTTTTGTTTTGGTATGTCTACACCTGCAATTCTTGCCATATTTTTTTAGTTTCTAGTTGTTAGTTTTTAGTTGTTAGAATCCTAAACATTTCTATTTCAATCAGATTCATCTAACGTCTAAACTCTAATGACTCATGTCTTAGTTTATCCTTGTCTTTGTTTGAATCTAGGATTCTTTTTATTAATGACGTAAAGTCTACCTTTTCTTCGTACAATTTTACAATCTGCACTTCTCTTTTTTACTGATGCTCTTACCTTCATCGTATTAGTATCTATAAGTTATTCGAGCCTTTGATAAATCGTAAGGACTCATTTCTAATTTTACTTTATCTCCAGGTAAAAGTTTAATATAATGCATTCTCATTTTACCAGAGATGTGTGCCGTCACTATGTGACCATTTTCTAATTCGACACGAAACATCGCATTTGATAATGCCTCTATTATCGTCCCGTCTTGTTCTATTGCTGCTTGTTTTGCCATATTTTAGTGTTTAGTTCTTAGTCTATAGTTATTAGAACTTAACTTGGTATTCTATTTTTATTTTTCTAATGTCTAAAGACCATTCTCTATAGTCTAAATTTAAGCGACAGCTTTTCTATTTTTACCTGTTTTCATTAAGCCATCATAATGTCTATTTAACAAATAAGAATTTACTTGTTGCATCGTATCAATGGCAACTCCAACCATAATTAACAGTGAAGTTCCACCAAAAAACAATGCCCAGCCTTGTTGTACATCTAAAAGCTTAACTACAAATGCTGGGAACACAGCAATGAGTGCTAAGAATATAGAACCTGGTAATGTTATTTGCGACATGATTTTATCTAGGTATTCTGAGGTTTCTGAACCAGGACGAATCCCTGGTATAAACCCTCCACTTCGTTTTAAATCATCTGCCATTTTATTTGTAGGTACAGTAATCGCAGTATAGAAATAGGTAAATATGATAATTAACAACCCAAATACGATATTATACCATAAACCAAACATGTCTTGAAAATTAGCCTGTAACCACTGGCCTGCAGTTGTATTCTCTAAAAAAGAAGCTTTCCCAATTAGACCAGGAACAAACATAATTGCTTGAGCAAAGATAATTGGCATCACTCCAGAGGCATTTAATTTTAAAGGGATATATTGTCGAGATCCAAATACATTTTTTTCGTACCCACCAGTAGCCGAACGACGCGCATATTGCACTGCAATTCTTCTTACGGCCATAACTAACATGACAGACGCTAAAATAATACCAAACCAGATCACTACTTCAAAAAGGATTAACATCACTTTGTTACCTTCCATTCTTGAAGCAACATTTTGTATGAATGCTTGAGGCATGGTCGCAATAATACCTACCATAATTAACAATGAAATACCATTACCAATACCTTTGTCTGTGATTTTTTCTCCTAACCACATAGCAAAAACACAACCTGTTACTAATATGATTACTGATGAAAAATAGAATAATCCACCATTCCCTAATAAGAAAGCAGATTGCGGAATCCCTAAACTAGGCAAACTCGCTAAGTATCCAGGTGCCTGAACTAAACAAATACCAATGGTTAACCATCGCGTAATTTGAGTAATTTTCTTTTGGCCACTAGCCCCTTCTTTTTGTAGTTTTTGTAAATAAGGAATGGCTATTCCCATTAATTGCACTACAATAGAAGCAGAGATATACGGCATAATGCCTAATGCAAATACTGAGGCGTTAGCAAATGCACCTCCTGTAAACGCATTTAATAATCCCAAAATTCCCCCTTCTGCATTATTTTGCAAATCTCCAAGCTGAGCCGCATCAATACCCGGTAATACTACCTGAGCACCAAAACGGTAAACTAAAAGTAAGCTAAGGGCAACAAGAATTCTGTTTCTTAACTCCTCTATTTTCCAAACATTTTTTAAGGTTTCTATAAATTTCATGTGCTTCGTATCGTCTTATAAAGTTCCAGCTTCTCCTCCTGCAGCCTCAATAGCAGACTTTGCAGTAGCAGTATATTTATGAGCTGTAATGTTTAATTTAGATTTCAATTCTCCTCTTCCAAGTATTTTAACTAACTCATTTTTGCCAGCTAAACCTAAGGTGATTATTGTTTCTAAATCTAGAGTATCTTTAATTTTCTTTTCATCAACCAGTTTTTGAATAGTATCCAAGTTAATACCTTGGTATTCTTTACGGTTAATGTTTGTAAAGCCAAACTTAGGCACACGTCTTTGAAGTGGCATTTGCCCTCCTTCAAAACCAATTTTCTTAGAATAACCAGAACGAGACTTTGCCCCTTTGTGGCCACGTGTTGCCGTGCCTCCTTTACCAGAACCTTGCCCCCTACCTACTCTTTTACCTTGGTTTTTAACTGAACCTTCTGCGGGTTTTAAATTACTTAAATCCATTTTTCAGTATTATATTATTAAGCTTCTTCTACAGAAACTAAGTGATTTACTTTTCTAACCATTCCTAAAATATTAGGAGTGTTTTCGTGTTCTACTGTTTGACCAATCTTTTTTAGACCCAATGCTAATAAAGTTAGCTTTTGTCTTTTAGTACGATTAATCGCGCTTTTAACTTTCGTTACTTTTATCTTTGCCATTTTTTTAGTTTTCAGTGTTTAGTCTTAGTCCTTAGAGTTTTAAAAGCAAATTAGTATTTAAAATAATTTACCGCCTTCGTATAACTATAGCCTAATCTCTTAAATTTAACCGTTAAAAACTTTTTCAAGAGAAATTCCTCTCTCACCAGCTATTGTTTGCGCACTTCTTAGCTGCAATAATGCATCAAAGGTTGCTTTAACAACATTGTGAGGGTTTGAAGATCCTTGAGATTTAGAAAGTACATCGTGTACTCCTACTGCTTCTAATACTGTTCTTACAGCACCACCAGCAATAACTCCTGTACCAGGAGCTGCAGGAATAATATTTACTCTTGCTCCTCCGTATTTTCCTTTTTGTTCATGAGGTAATGTTCCTTTAATTATAGGAATTCGTACCAGGTTCTTTTTTGCATCTTCAATGGCCTTTGCTATTGCACTGGCCACATCTTTAGATTTTCCTAAACCATGTCCTACAACACCAGCTTCATCTCCAACCACTACGATTGCAGAAAAACCAAATGCTCTTCCTCCTTTTGTTACTTTAGTAACTCTTTGAACACCAACTAAACGATCTTTAAGATCTAATCCACTTGGTTTTACTAACTCTGCGCTTTTGTATTTTTGATACATAATTTCTTAGAATTTAAGTCCTGCTTCTCTAGCTCCTTCAGCTAACGATTTTACTCTACCGTGATATAAATAACCGCCTCTATCAAAAGCAATCATTTTCACACCTGCTTTAAGGGCTCTATCTCCAATAGATTTACCTACTAATGTCGCTACTTCTGATTTATTTCCTTTTGCAGAACTAATCTCTTTATCTCTAGAAGAGGCTGCTGCTAAAGTTTTACCCGTAACATCATCTACTACTTGAGCATAAATTTCTTTATTACTTCTAAAAACAGTTAGCCTTGGTCTTGCTTCTGTTCCAGAAACAACCTTGCGAATTCTGCTTTTAATTCTTTTTCTTCTTTGGTTCTTTGTTAACGCCATAACTAACTTATTAAGCTGATTTACCTGCTTTTCTTCTTATTTCTTCACCAACAAACTTAATTCCTTTTCCTTTGTAAGGTTCTGGTCTTCTAAAGCCACGTATTTTCGCAGCGACTTGCCCTACAAGTTGTTTGTCGTGTGAGGTTAACTTAATGATAGGGTTTTTACCTTTATCTGAAACCGTTTCGACTTTTACTTCAGGTGCAATACTCATCACGATGTTGTGAGAGAAACCTAATGCTAATTCTAATCTATTTCCTTGGTTACTGGCTCTATACCCTACTCCTACAAGCTCAAGCTCTTTGGTCCATCCCTTAGAAACACCATTAATCATGTTGTTTACTAATGATCTGTATAAACCATGCTTGGCTTTACTTTCTTTGTTTTCAGATGAGCGCGTCACTAACACATTAGCATCTTCAACTTTAACTTCAACAGTATCGTAAGGCTGAGACAGCTCACCCTTTTTACCTTTTACTGTAATAATGTTATCTTTTACTTCTACTGTAACTCCTTCTGGAATTGCAACTGGGTTATTTCCTATTCTTGACATCTCTTTCTCCCTTTTTGATTAGTAAACGTAACATAAAACTTCGCCACCCACATTTTCTCTTTGCGCTTGTTTGCCAGTCATGACACCATGAGAGGTTGAAACAATAGCAATTCCAAGACCATTAAGAATTCTAGGTAATTCTTTAGAATTAGAATATTTACGTAAACCAGGCTTACTTATTCTTTGAATCTTGTGAATTACTGGTTCTTTAGTTTCTTTATTGTACTTCAGCGCTATTTTAATAGTGCCTTGAACAGTTGAGTCATCGAACTTATAACTTAAAATATATCCTTGATCGAATAATATTTTTGTGATGTTCTTTTTTAAATTTGATGCAGGTATTTCTACAACTCTATGATTAGCACGCACTGCGTTTCTAATACGAGTTAAATAATCTGCAATTGGATCTGTATACATATCTATTAATTTGCGGACTTGGTTTTCGATTTCACATATAATGTAACCGAACCTTAGACCAATTTATAATTTTACCAACTCGCTTTTTTAACACCAGGTATTAAGCCTTTATTTGCCATTTCTCTAAACGTCACACGAGAAATACCAAAATTACGCATATACCCTTTAGGTCTTCCCGTTAGTTTGCAACGATTGTGCATGCGCACTGGTGATGCGTTTTTTGGTAGCTTTTGTAATGCCTCGTAATCTCCAGCTTCTTTTAAAGCCTTTCTTTTTTCAGCATATTTAGCTACTGTTTTAGCTCTTTTCACCTCGCGGGCTTTCATTGATTCTTTAGCCATAACTTAGTTTTTTTGAAAAGGTAATCCTAATTCGGTTAATAATGATTTTGCTTCTTTATCTGTTTTAGCAGAGGTTACAAAGGTAATATCCATTCCTGAGATTTTATTAATTTTATCGATATCTATCTCTGGAAAGATAATTTGCTCAGTAACGCCTAAATTATAGTTACCTCTTCCATCAAAACCTTTTGCTTTAATTCCATTAAAATCTCTTACGCGAGGCAAAGCAGTTGTGATAAGACGATCTAAAAACTCGTACATTCTTTCGCCTCTTAACGTAACCTTAGTGCCTATTGGCATGCCTTTACGTAATTTAAAGGAGGCAACATCTTTTTTAGATAGTGTTGCTATCGCCTTTTGTCCTGTTATCGTAGTTAATTCGTCTACTGCATAGTCTATTAACTTTTTATCTGCAACAGCAGCACCAACTCCTTTAGATACAACGATCTTTTCAAGTTTAGGGACCTGCATTACATTTTTATAACCAAATTCTTCTGTAAGAGCTGCAATTACTTTGCTTTTATACTCTTCTTTAAGTCTAGGTGAATATGCCATAACTATATTACTTCATTAGATTTTTTTGAAAATCTTACTTTCTTATCGCCTTCCATTCTGTACCCTACTCTTGTTGTTTCCCCTTTAGCGGTTAACAAAGAAAGATTAGACATTTGAATTGGCGCTTCTTTTTCTACGATACCGCCCTGAGGACTCTGTGCACTTGGTTTTGTATGTTTCTTAACCATGTTTACACCCTCAACGATCGCTTTATTCTTATCGGTTAATACCTTTAATATTTTACCTTCTAATCCTTTGTGATCTCCAGCTATTACTCTTACAGTATCTCCTGATTTAATTTTAAACTTTGTCATCTTACTAATTCATTAAAGCACTTCAGGTGCCAATGATACAATTTTCATGAATTGTTTATCACGAAGTTCTCTAGCCACTGGTCCAAAAACACGAGTGCCTCTCATTTCACCAGTTGGATTTAAAAGAACGCAAGCATTATCGTCGAATCTTATATAAGATCCGTCTGGACGTCTTACTTCTTTTTTGGTACGCACAACAACCGCTGTAGAAACTGCACCTTTTTTAATGTTTCCATTAGGTGTTGCATCTTTAACTGTAATCACTATTTTGTCCCCTACAGAAGCATATCTTCTTTTAGTACCACCTAGAACACGTATTGTTAATACTTCTTTTGCTCCAGTGTTATCTGCTACTCTTAACCTTGATTCTTGTTGTACCATAATTATTTCGCTCTTTCAATTATTTCAACTAATCTCCAACATTTAGATTTACTTAAAGGTCTTGTTTCCATAATCTTTACTGTATCTCCAATGTTACAATCGTTTGTTTCGTCATGAGCAACATATTTCTTTGTTTTCAAAACGAATTTACCATACATAGGGTGTTTTACTTTTTTAACCTCAGATACCACAATTGATTTCTGCATTTTGTTACTAGTAACAACACCTATACGTTCTTTTCTTAAGTTTCTTTTTTCCATGTCTTTGCAGAATTATTGTAAATCTCTTTTAGTTAATTCAGTAGCAATTCTAGCCACTGTTCTTCTTGCTGCACGCAATTGAATTGGGTTCTCTAAAGGAGATACTGCATGAGCCATTTTTAAATCTGAATAACTCTTCTTTGTCTCACTAAGTTTCTCTTGTAACTCAGCTATTGATAATTCTTTAATCTCTGATTGTTTCATCTGTAATCTCTTACTTTTTTAAATTTGTCAGATGTCATTCACTAACTCCTCATTTCTTTGAAATATTAAGTTAGCTCATTTCATATCAAATAAATTATGCTTGGTAATCTCTAGCAATTATAAACTTAGTTTTTACAGGTAATTTTTGTGCCGCAAGGCGTAATGCTTCTTTAGCAACAGCTAAAGGCACTCCTCCAACTTCAAAAAGAATTCTACCTGGCTTTACTACCGCAGCCCAATATTCGACAGCTCCTTTACCTTTACCCATACGTACTTCTAGAGGTTTCTTTGTGATGGGCTTGTCTGGAAATATTTTAATCCAAAGTTGACCTTCTCTTTTCATGTAACGTGTAGCGGCAATACGAGCGGCTTCAATTTGACGCGAAGTTAAAAAATTCGAATCTAATGATTTTATCCCGAAAGTGCCATTTGAAAGTTGGTGACCTCTACCAGAGATCCCCTTCATACGACCTTTCTGCTGTTTACGAAATTTTGTTCTTTTAGGCTGTAACATTTTCCTTTTTCTTTAAAAAATTACTTTCTACGACGAGATTGATTCTTATTATTTCCACCACTTCCGCGTCCACCTTTTCCTTGCTTCTTAGATAATCCAACAAGAGGAGAAAGTTCTCTTTTACCATATACTTCACCTTTCATGATCCACACCTTAACACCTAATCTACCATAAGTAGTATGTGCCTCAACTAAAGCATAATCAATATCGGCTCTAAATGTTGATAAAGGAATTCGTCCTTCTTTATAGTGCTCGCTACGTGCCATTTCAGCACCATTTAAACGACCACTAATTTGAATTTTAATTCCTTCAGCATTCATACGCATCGTAGCAGCAATTGCCATTTTTATAGCTCGCCTGTACGAAATTCTATTTTCTATTTGGCGTGCTATACTTGATCCTACTAAAAACGCATCAAGTTCAGGTCTTTTAATTTCAAAAATATTAATCTGAACTTCTTTACTAGTAATTTTTTTAAGCTCTTCTTTTAACTTGTCTACCTCTTGCCCGCCTTTACCAATAATGATACCTGGGCGTGCCGTAGTGATAGTAACGGTTACAAGTTTTAAAGTTCTTTCAATAATTACTCTACTTACACTCGCTTTAGACAAACGCGCATGAACGTATTTTCTAACCTTATCGTCTTCGGCAAGTTTATCACCATAATCGTTTCCTCCATACCAGTTAGATTCCCATCCTCTGATAATTCCTAAGCGATTCCCGATTGGATTTGTTTTTTGTCCCATATATCTATCTTAGCTTTGTGTATTATTGTTTGCTCCAACCACTATTGTAACATGGTTTGAACGTTTTCTTATTCTGTGTGCACGGCCTTGAGGTGCAGGACGTAATCTTTTTAACATAGATCCTCCGTCAACTCTAATTTCTTTAACAAAAAGTTCAGCTTCTTCGATACTTGCCTCTTCGTTTTTCGCTTGCCAGTTTGCAATTGCAGAGACTAACAATGTTTCTAAACGTTTTGAAGCTTCTTTTGAATTAAACTTTAAAATGTTAAGTGCTTTTTCTACGCGTTCTCCCCTAACCAAATCAGCTACTATACGCATTTTTCTTGGTGATGTAGGACAGTTATTAAGTTTAGCAAAAGCAATTTGTTTTTTACTTTCCTTAATAGCGTCTGCCATTTGTTTTTTACGACTTCCCATAGCTACTACTTTTTACCTTTATTTTTAGCACCTGCATGACCTCTAAAAGATCGCGTTGGTGAAAATTCTCCTAATTTATGCCCAACCATGTTTTCAGTTACATAAACTGGCACAAATTGGCGGCCATTGTGAACGGCTATAGTTTGCCCAACAAAATCTGGAGTAATCATACTTGCTCTAGACCAAGTTTTGATTACTGTTTTTTTATTAGCCTCTACATTAGCAGCTACTTTTCTTTCTAATTTATAATGAACGTAAGGTCCTTTTTTTAATGATCTTGCCATGTTTTATTTCTTTCTACGTTCTACAATATATTTATTACTTGCTTTTGTTTTAGAACGGGTTCTATAACCTTTAGCTGGTATACCATTTCTAGAACGAGGATGTCCACCGGAAGATTTTCCTTCACCACCTCCCATTGGGTGATCTACTGGATTCATGACTACTGGTCTTGTTCTTGGTCTTCTTCCTAACCATCTTGTTCTCCCGGCCTTACCGCCAACTAATAATTGGTGGTCTGAATTAGATACTACTCCAATGGTCGCCATACATTCTGCTAATAACAATCTTGTTTCACCCGATGGTAATTTAATGGTTGCAAATTTACCATCTCTTGCCATTAATTGAGCAAATGCTCCTGCACTACGAGCCATCACAGCACCTTGTCCTGGGCGCAATTCTAAACATGAAATTATAGTACCTAGTGGAATATTTGCCAATTTCATTGCATTTCCTATCTCTGGATCTACTTGATCTCCAGACACTACTTTTTGGCCAACTTTTAATCCATTTTGAGCAATAATATAAGCTTTCTCACCATCTTGATAGTTAAGTAAAGCGATAAATGCTGTTCTGTTTGGATCATACTCAATCGATTTTACTTCTGCAGGGATTCCTGTCTTACTTCTTTTAAAATCGATAATACGATACCTTTTCTTATGACCACCGCCTTTGTAGCGCATCGTCATACGACCTTGACTGTTTCTACCACCTGAACGTTTTTTCGGAGCAAGTAAACTTTTCTCCGGCTTATCAGTTGTAATGGCGTCAAATCCATTTACAACTCTAAATCGCTGTCCTGGTGTGATTGGTTTTAATTTTCTTACTGACATTTGTCTTTTAATTACATGTTAGTGTATAAATCAATTATCTCACCTTCCGCCAGTTGTACAATTGCTTTTTTGCGAGCATTTGTTTTACCATGTTGAATACCAGTTTTTGTGTACTTAGTACTACGATCTGGACGGACATTTATAGTTCGAACTTTTTCAACAGAAACACCATAAGCAGCTTCTACTGCTTTTTTAATTTCTACCTTGTTCGCCTTCGTATTCACGAAAAAACTAAAACAGTTATTTAACTCACTATTTAGAGTGGCTTTTTCTGTGATTATCGGTTTAATTAAGATACTCATTGTTTTCTATTTACTTAAATTCGTTTCAATTCCTTTCAAAGAACCTTCTAAAAGCACAACATTCTTAGCATTAAGTATTTTATAAGTACTTAATTCTGAGGAAGTTATGACTTCAGAACTTTTTAAATTGCGTGACGACAAATATACATTTTTATTTGACTCTCCCAACACAAATAAAGATTTTTTATCCTCCAGTCCTAAAGACTTTAAAACTGCAGTAAAATTCTTTGTTTTAATTGTATCAAAAGTAAAGTCTTCAACAACTGTAATAGCTTTGTCATTAGCCTTAATACTTAGTGCAGATTTACGTGCTAATCTTTTTAAATTCTTATTCAATTTAAAAGAATAGTTACGTGGTCTAGGACCAAAAATTCTACCTCCACCTTTGAAGATAGGAGATTTAATACTACCTGCTCTCGCTGTACCAGTTCCTTTTTGCTTCTTTATCTTTCTTGTACTACC
>CALDCO010000177.1 GCA_937937185.1 uncultured Flavobacteriaceae bacterium | reverse complement strand
TATTATTTCTACTAAAAAATCCTTTTTTACCAAAGTTAGACAGTTCGTAATGAATAAACTCTGCGGTTTTTAATGTTTGGGTTAATATATTAAATTGCTCGTGGGCTAAATCGTCGTCTACATTAGCTATTATTCCTTTTTTAATATAACTGGCTAGTGCAGTTTTGGGTTCTACCGTTAAGGCGTAACTCGAAATATGAGGGATTTTATAAGCCAGTGTAGTAGCTATATTTTGTTCCCATTGCTTATTTGTGGCGCCAGGAATGCCATAAATTAAATCGATCGAAATGTTACTAAAATATTTTGTTGCGTTTTCTATACTTTTTTTTGCTTCAGAAGCATTGTGTGCGCGATTCATAAGTTTTAAATCGCTTTCAAAAAAAGACTGAATACCAATACTTAAACGGTTCACCCGGCTTTTTGATAATGCAAGAATTTTTTCATGAGTTAAATCGTCTGGATTGGCCTCTAAAGTAATTTCTGGCGCGGCAGATACTTTATAGTTTTTGTATATAGTATCTAATAGTAATCGCAATTCACCAATAGTTAATAAACTTGGTGTTCCGCCTCCAAAATAAATGGTTTCTACTGTTGTGTTTTTAAATTCACTTTTGCGCAATTCTAACTCTTTTGCTAATGCCAAAACGAGCCGCTCTTTATTTTTTAAAGTGGTTGAAAAATGAAAATCACAGTAGTGGCAGGCTTGTTTACAAAATGGGATGTGTATATAGATGCCGCTCATTTTTAGTAGTCATTTAAATTTTAGTAAATTCTACTTCTTAACACGTCCTTCATTCTGTTTTATAAAACTAGCCCAACCCGAATAACTCTTTCCTAATTCTACGCGCCCTTGGTTATAAAAATGACAAACAGCAGCCGCTAAGCCATCCATAGAATCTAAATTTTTTGGCAAGGTTTTTAGCCCTAACATACTTTGTAGCATTTTAGCGACCTGTTCTTTACTAGCATTACCGTTACCGGTTACCGCCATTTTAATTTTTTTTGGGGAATACTCTGTTATTGGCACTTCTCTCGATAATCCAGCCGCCATCGCAACACCTTGAGCACGCCCCAGTTTTAACATACTTTGTACATTTTTACCAAAAAAAGGCGCTTCGATTGCTATTTCATCGGGATGGTGCGTGTCTATAAGCTCTACAGTACGCTCAAAGATTAATTTTAATTTTAAATAATGATCGCTGTATTTTCTTAAATCGAGCTCATTTAATTGAAGAAAACATATTTTCTTATTAACCACTTTTATGAGTCCAAAACCCATAATCGTGGTTCCGGGATCAATGCCCAATATAATTTTTTCGTTTTCCATTAGTTGCAATATTTGCAACCGCTTAAAGAAACCGAAAGCCCTATTGTTACAGTTAAAAGATGGCTATTAAAAGATCCTTGCCCCGAAGTAATAGGCTCAAACTCTTTTGCAAACCCATAAATATAAGACCCATCGACATAGGCAGAAACTGTTTTAGATAAGGTATAGTGAAATTCTACACCTCCCATAAAATTAAGAAAAGAAATATCATTATTTCTAAACTCCCCTAAAGGTTTAATTATAGAATAACCTGGACCTGTGTGAAGTACCAAGCCAATGCCCAATGGTAAAAAAGGAACGCTTGTGGTCGTATCGTATACAAACTGCCCGTTAATACGTGTGTAATTAAGTTTAAATTCTGGAGATTCGTCATCGTTAGAAATTCGATTGTGACCAGCATCTAACTTTACCCCTATTTTTTGTTTTAACATGTGCTGTATTCCAATATTAATGGTCGGAAAATTAGTGCCTTTGGCAACAAAGGGTCTCACAAAACCATCTTGCGAGGGCGAATTAATTCCTAAAGCGAACTGTAATTTCCATTTACTTTCATCTAACTGCCCATAACTAAATGAAAAACTTAAAAGACAAATAGTAAATAAACAATAGTATTTAAATGTATGCATTAGATTATATTTAAGTTATTTTGCAATTGTGATTTCAAAGTTATCATACAAAACTAAACAATTCTTTTTTGTATTCATTAAACTGAGTATTGTCTTCGGTTCTTTTTATTTTATTTATAATAAACTTACGACAAGCAGCAAACTTGATTTTGACTTTTTTGTTTCATTTTTGAATAAAAAAGCTGTTTTTTCAACAAAAAACATTGTTTTTTTACTTTTTTTAAGCGTTTCTAACTGGTTTTTTGAAATTACCAAATGGAAAATACTAGTTAGTTTTGTTAAAAAAATTAGTTTTTATGAAGCCTTTGCACAAAGTCTAGGCTCTTTAACTGCTTCTCTTTTTACACCAAATAGAATAGGAGAATATGGTGCAAAAGCCATTTATTTTAAACCAAAATATAGAAAGCGAATTGTGCTTCTCAATTTTATTGGTAATGCCATGCAAATGAGTGCTACAGTTTTATTTGGAAGTATAGGCCTCTTTCTATTAACACAAGAAAACACTATTGAAATTAATTTTGTTAGAGGGTCTCGAGGCCTGTTAATTATAATGACCCTCTTTATTTTGGCACTATTAGGTATTCGGCAAAACAACTATAAAATAAAAGGCTTCGCACTAATAAAAATTAAACGTTTTATTGGCAATATGCCGCTAAAAATTAAAATGACACCTTGGTGTTTATCGCTCTTAAGGTATCTAATTTTTTCTTATCAGTTTTATTTTTTATTATCGCTTTTTAATATTGAATTGTTCTACTTAGAAGCAATGATGTATATCTCTTCTCTATATTTGTTAAGCTCCTTATTACCTTCAATAGTTATTTTCGATGTGGTCGTCAAGGGAAGCATTGCCGTTTATTTATTTTCTTTTATTAATATAAGCGAACTCACTATTTTAGCTGTAATTATGCTTATGTGGTTATTAAATGTTGCAATACCCAGCGTTTTTGGTAGCCTATATGTTCTTAATTTTAACTGGCCTCAAGACGAAACTAAATGATTGTAGCGGCATTAATTATAACACTATTATACCTTTTGTTAATTGGAAGTTTTATTATTGGTTTTGATCGTGTTTCTGTTTTTTCTAATCATGATAATGACTCCATTCCTAAAACAAAATTTACAATTATTATTCCTTTTAGGAATGAAGCTGAAAATTTACCCGAGTTAGTAACCTCTATTAAGCGGCTAAATTATCCCAAAAGTTTATACGAATGTATTTTTGTTGATGACGACTCGCAAGATCGTTCGGTCGATAGCATCACTGAATTATTAAAAAATACGCAAATAGCCTTTCGTATAATAAACAACACTCGCATAAGTCGTTCTCCGAAAAAAGATGCCATTACTAAAGCGATAAGTTTGGCCAACTCTCAATGGATTATTACGACTGATGCCGATTGTATTGTTCCTGAATTTTGGTTAGCGACTTTTAATAGTTTTATTAGTAAAAATGAGGTTTCTTTTATTGCAGGACCAGTTAACTATTACAATACTAATTCTTTCCTTAAGCAGTTTCAAGCCTTAGACTTCATGAGTTTAATTGGAGCAACTATTGGCGGTTTTGGAATCCAAAGACCGTTTTTATGCAATGGGGCCAATTTGGCTTACAAAAAAGATTTTTTTTTAAAAATTGAGGGCTTTAAAGGCAATAATGATATTGCCAGTGGAGATGATATTTTTCTCTTAGAAAAAGCCTTAAAAGAACAACCTAAAACACTTAAGTTTTTAAAAAGCAAGGCCGTAATCGTTTTAACGAAACCAGAATCTAGCTTAGTAAATTTAATCTCGCAAAGAGTAAGGTGGGCATCAAAAACGGCTAATTACAATAATTCTTTTGGAAAATTTACTGGAATTATTGTATTACTTATGAATGCTTTATTAGTGTTTACGTTTGCACTAAGTCTCTTTAAATTATTCCCTGTAAAAGTTTTTGGATTCCTTTTTCTTATAAAACTTAGTATCGATTTCTTATTACTCTTTAAAACGAGTCAGTTTTTTAGTACTGAAAAAAGATTGTATTATTATTTAATATCTAGCCTATTCTATCCTGTTTTTAGTTTATTTATTGCTTTTAAAGCCTTATTTTTTTCTTATAAATGGAAAGGAAGACCGTTCTTTAAATAATTCTATCTAATCACATTACTAGGCTATTATATCATTTTTTTTTACATTTACTATAAATCCAATCTACAGAACAATGAAAAAATTACTTTTTTTATGTTGCCTTATTGCTTTTAATTTTTCATTAATTGCGCAACAAAATTACACCGTTAACAATGAAAATTTAGTGCTTAAAACAGAAATAGAAGGCACTATTGATTTGTTATGGAATACCATAAATGGGGAGTACCGTTACTTTCTTAAAGAAGCCAATAACAGCATTACCGAATTAAAAAACGAAAAAGACAACACTAATAAATACCTAAATCAATACCAACAAACCTTGAAAAAGCTTACTGGTAATGACGCTTCAAAGGTTAAGCTCACATTATATTCGCTTAAAAAATTTATTAACGACTACAACGCTTCCCAAGACGCCAATTATACGTTCTCAGACGGTAAAGCCGTATTAAAATCGCGAATAGGAGTATTTGGAGGAATCACAAATAATCGTTTTATAACCAATCCAGATAATGCTATAGCTCCTAATTTTACTGGTGAATTTGAAGTCTTTGGCGTAAAATCTATGACTAAACATGCTGGTTTTGCAAGTGTAAGACATACCCTTAGCACAGCTAAGTTAGATTATACTGCCACTCAAATCGCTTTGGGCTATCGTTATCGTTTTATTAATAAGGACTGTTTTAATATTTATGGGCAAACAAAATTTGTGACCTATACCTTTTCTCAATCAAAAGAAATGGTGCCTTCCGAATTAGATCCCAACACTTTAATAGAAATAGAAGCTTCAGGAACTGCCTTTGATGCCCCATTTATTTTTGGATTGGGTGCCGATTTTAAAATAGGTAATGGTTATGTAAGTGCTATTTACGATTCTTTATTTGCCTTATTAATAGATAATAAAGAGCATTTTCCTGTAGATTTTTCAATTGGATATAAGTTTAATTTATAGTGGCGCTATTTAATAAAACATCTAACCCTGCTTTTTCAAATTATTTCTGGAAATCGTCTAGCTCCCGCCATAATAAAATGACCATTAAAGGGATTTTATTAAAATCGTTACTTTCTATTTCTATTATCATAGGCATTATTGGCTTTTTATGGGACTTACAAAGCAAGGGGGTTAATCTTAAGTGGTATGGGCTTGGAGGCATGCTATGTGCTATTGTAATAAGCATTATAATTTCGGTAAGATCACTTTGGGCTTATTTTTTAGTGCCGCTTTATGCCATTGCAAAAGGGTTTTTTCTAGGCAGTTTTACCGCTTACGTACACGATGCCTTTCCTAATATGCCTTACCAAGCAGTTGGTGTTACTGTTATCACTTTTTTTGTCGTTTTAATCCTCTATCAAACACGCCTAATTGTGGTTACAAAAAAAGTGAGAAGCGTTATTATCGCCGCTTGCGCAAGTATTTTTGTTGTTTATATTATTTCATGGGTTTTAAGTTTCTTTGGAATTAAATCCTTCATATGGGGCACCTCATGGTTAGCCATAGGTTTCAATGTTTTAGCTGCATTATTTGCTGCTTTGGCCTTATTATTAGATTTCGATTTTATAGAACGTTATAAAAATAAAGCGTCAAAAGATAAAGAATGGTTAGCCACTTGGGGCTTATTAGTCACTATTGTTTGGTTGTATGTTGAAATTTTAAGATTGATGAGAAAGCTTGCCATCCGGTTTTAATCTCATACCATTTCCGACTTAAAATTACTCACTAAAATTTGCCCTTTTTCATTTATGCTTCAAAATAAAATTTAACCGTAGCTAATGCTATGCTTGCATTTGCTTTTTAGCCTAAATAAAAATACCTGTATTTTATATGAGTATTATTTAAATCAGAACTGGGTATGAGAAGGTCTTAAGGATAGAAAAACAGCATTTTTATAATGAACTAAGCCGAATTATGCGTTAGGAAATTTATTAGGTTTAAAATGACTTCAAAAAACAAAGCCTTCGTTTCACTTTTCAATCTAACTGTAGTGGTGCTGTGCTAAAATTAATAAAGCAACTATTTGTATTGTAGGTTCACTTGTTATTTAAAAGTTTTATTGCATCATTCCGGTTCAATACGAGTTTTCATTATAAAATAACAAACCCAATTTTATCTTTAAAATAAAATTGGGTTGGTATATTTTTAACTATTCTAGGCTTAAAATAGCATTAATTTTTAATTATTGATTTGATCGATTTATACTGATTATCCTCTAGGATTAAAAAATACATTCCCGTTTCTAATTCCGATAAATCCATAATTAATTTATTCGAAGAAATAGTTTCTGGGTCAAAATCAAATTTTAATACCCTTCCTCTAATATCTACAACAGATAAGTTTAAGTCTTCTAAATCATTAGCACTCGTAATTGTAATTTTGTTGCTGGTTGGATTAGGATATATTTTTAAATTCTTGAATTCATTTTCATTGGTACTTAGTGTTCCTATCGCTAACGAAAAATTAATAGTTTGTTCTGAGGAAGAACCACAACTAGGCATAAAAGTAATTTTTACATTCCAATCCCCCTCGAATGGTCCACCACTTACCACATCTTCTAAGCTTACCGTATTTGTTGAGAATGTTGTGCCATCTGGAGCTGTCCATAATAGTGTTCCTGAAAATGAGCTTTCAGGTAAATTAAGTTCTAAATTCGAATTTTCATCTATTAGTATGGTTTCTCCTGCTGTAAAGCTATTTACCGAACCAGAATTAATAGTATAGGTAGTGTCGCCATCTGATAAATCTGGATTATCAGGATTAACTGTAACATTTACGGGAGTTCTTACAGATTCACATCGGCCACCAGCAGATGTAAAATTCCAATCGTAAAAGAAGTAGTAAAAGTCTATAGTAACTACAGTATTCTTTGTAATTGAGACAATATTGCTAGGAGAAGTATACGGGTAAACGACACCACTACCACTAGGGGTTCTTCTCATATTTACCAATCCACTCGGGATTCTTATTGTGTAGTCCTCTCCTTTTGGAATTTCAAAATTAACCGTCACTAAAGATTCTCCCGCAGGAATATTAACCGTTTTTTTTGCGATTTCAATACCATTTTTATCTATTACCTGTATAATTCTATCTCCTGCGGTTACCGCAGACATGGTAAAGGATTCTAAAACAATAGCATCGGTTGTACTAAATACTAATCCTTGAGGCGTATCATAATTTTGTGCGGTTTCTATTCCCGGAGATAGTGTTTTCTCCGAAACAATACGGGAGGAAGTCCCAGACACATAAAAAGTTGTATTTTGTGTTAAGGAAGGCGTCGTGTATGTATTTCCTGTCCCTAAAACTGTACCCCCAGTGGGTGCATCAAACCATTTATAATCTACACTACCAGTAGCCAATAAATCAGCAGTACTATCATTACAAATAGTTACGCTATCAGCTATTGGTTCTGTCGTGTCTTCTAGATCAATATTAAATTCAAAATTAACAGCTCCACAGGTACCCCCAGCGTTAATGGTAACGCTATAAGTCCCTGCGTTTGCTAATGTTAAGTTACTGATGGTAACTAATTGATCAGAACTTGTAAACCCATTTGGACCAACCCAACTATATGAGGGATTAGATCCAGTAGTTACTGTAGGTCTAAAACTTACCGATTGTCCTGTACAAAGACCAGCTGTAGTCATTGCAGGTTCAAAATCGCCTCCATCTATTGCCAATTCTTGATCTGCAGTTAAAGTATTACATGTCGGTAAACTAGACCTCCATATGCCCCTGCCGTATGTAGCAGCGGTAATGGATTGATCTACAATGTTAATCTCTAAATCAGTGACTATAGTAGTTGGTAGCTTATTCGAAAAGAGTTCCCAAGAACCTCCATCTACTGTTCTAAAAACGCCCAAACTAGACGCTACATAAATAGGGTTTTGAGAATTATTTGGTTCATGTACAATATCATTTAAAAACATGTACCTATCTGAAGTTGGTAAATTTCCTGTTATATTAGAAAACGTATTTCCTCCATCAACAGATTTAAAAACTGCATTGGAAGTCGTAACCCATATTACATTAGGGTTAGTACTGTGAATAGCAATACCTTTAATATTATCTCCAAACTCTTGGACATCGGTTACTGACACACCCGAATTGGTTGTTTTTTTGAGGAAGCCATCAACTGAAATGTACATTACAGAATCGTCTGAAGGTGCAATTTCTACAAGGTCTGCCATATCTCCTAAGTCTGCTAATTTTATCCAATCATTTTCAGCATCATTTAACCTGTAAAGAGATTGATAACCCGCATATAATTTACCCTGAGAATTTATGGCCAAAGGGGTAACCCAGTTACCAGTTGAACCTGGTCTAAAAACAGAACCCGCATTACTACTACCTGAATTTGTAGATTTGTGAAGGTGACTACCATTTTGAATAAAGCCATAATATTTATTATCATTTGTAGGGTCTATAGCGGTATCCATACCATCGGCTCCATAATAATTTAACCAGTTTCCATTTCCGTTGTTGTATGCATGACCACCATTGTCTTGCAGTCCTCCCACCATTTTGTTTGCATTATTAGGCGCAACTGCAATGCTGTAAAATTGACTGGCTTGAATGCCTCTTGTATGGTCTTTAAACGACGCGCCACCATCTGTTGAACGATAAATCCCACCATCTGAACATACAAAAACAGCGTCATTAAAACTTCTAATCATATGGATATCGGCGTGTGTGTAACTTGGCCTGGTAGGCCTATCCCATTCATTTATTCTTCTAAAATCTGTACCTCCATTTTCTGAACGCCAGACATTTAAACAACCAAGATATACGTCCTCCGCATTAGTAGTTGATGCACAAAAAGCTAAATCGAACCAACCTTGCCTACAGTCTCGCATAGGCCCTCTATTATTTCTTGTAGTAAAAGAATCTCCACTATTGTCAGACCTAAACACCCCTTGATACGCAAAATCATTAATATTTTTTATGGATAGCACATATACATAATTTGGATTGGCAGGTGTAACATCCATGACTAATCGTCCAGATATGGCAGGTAAACCTTCGGTGATATTAGTAAACGTGTCTCCGCTATCTTCAGATTTGTAAAACTCGCTTAGTGTTACTGCATATATGGTTGAAGGGTCATTGGGTTTTAATTTAATATCCTTGATGTTTCCTTCTAAAACATTAGTCCAATTTGCACCGCCATCTAAAGATTTAAAAAGACCTTGATTCGTAGCTACCCAAATCATGTTATTGTCGGATGGGTTAATATAAATATCGTTCATGGAACTAGGTGTATTACTAGGGTTTAGTCCTGTTTCATTCCATGTTAATCCACCATCGGTAGATTTAAAAACACCAGCACTAGAGGTATCACCGGCATCATCATCACCCGTTGCGATGTAGATGGTATTGGAATTGCCATATTCTATAGCAATTCCAGAAACTCCTATTTGAGGCAAATTATCGGTCATAGGCGCCCAAGTCACTCCAGAGTCTGCAGATTTCCACATGCCTCCAGCTGGTGTTCCCACATACCAAGTAGAACTGTTATTGGGGTCTACTAAAATTACATTTATTCTTGCTTGTCCCGGAGACCAAGATCCTGTTACAGAGTGAGAAAAAGGCCCTATAGGATTCCAATCACTTAAATCTACTTTTGATTTGTCATTACGTAACGCGTTTAAATTTTTCCACGCTACCCACTTGTCTTTTGCTGTTGGTAAATATCCATTCTCATCGACTTCATTTTCCCAAATGTATTCCCAGCGTTTAAATGGCTTGTAACCACTTCCTTTTACATTAGGATCTCTATTCTCCCAGTAAGAATTAAATGCATTAACGGTCTCTTGAAATGTTACAGGTTCTAAATTAGATTTTCTTTGATTGGATAATTCTATCATCCAAGGCGCATCTTGATTGAATTGAGCCTGTAGTGTTGCACAATAAAATACGCAAGTCAATATTAATAGTTTTTTCATGGCAAAATTTAATAAATAAGTTAATAATACTGGAACTTATATCCTTAGTTCCTAAAAAACACAATTAATTCAAATTGTATGGCACAAATATAAATTAATACAAGGTTTTTAAATTTCTTTTAATTGCTTTACTTCACTTTTTAACCGTAATTAAGCATTTAAACATTGTATTTGGCTTTAAGACAGCGTAAATACTAACTTTTTCTTGATTTTAACGCAGATCTCTGTATCGAAATAGAAAAAAGCAGAAAAGCAATAGTATTTGCAGTAGCTTAGCATCCTTATACATTTTCTAGTGCATTATCACGGTTTAAGTTGTTTAATGAAATAGTAATTTTATTTTATAAGCTTCAAAAAAGCTTACATTTTACAAAATTAGCATTTTTTTAGCTTCTAAGTGGTTTAAATTTTTTGAATTTGCTAAAAAATGCCTTTTTGCGTCCATATTTCACAATTTTGACTTCCG
>CALDCO010000176.1 GCA_937937185.1 uncultured Flavobacteriaceae bacterium | reverse complement strand
GCTTCTTTTACTGCAACTAAAAACCCTACACTTTCTTTTCCATCTATTATTCTATGGTCGTAAGATAAGGCAACATACATAATTGGCCTAATTACAACTTGCCCATCTACTGCCATTGGACGTTCTACAATATTATGCATTCCTAAAATACCACTTTGCGGCGGGTTAATTATTGGTGTAGATAACATGCTTCCAAAGACACCGCCATTAGAAATAGTAAACGTCCCTCCAGTCATTTCATCTACCGTAATTTTTCCATCTCTGGCTTTTAAAGCCAGTCGTTTTACTTCAGATTCTACGCCTCTAAATGATAAATTCTCGGCATTTCGAATCACTGGTACCATTAAGCCCTTAGGGCCAGAAACGGCAATACTAATATCTACGAAATCATAACTTAACATTTCTTTTCCATCAATCATGGAATTAACCGCAGGATACATTTTTAGCGCTCTAACCACTGCTAAAGTGAAAAAAGACATGAACCCTAAACTTACGCCGTGCTTAGATTTAAAAGTTTCTTTGTATTGCTTTCTTAATTCAAAAATTGGCGACATGTCTACTTCATTAAAAGTAGTTAACATGGCTGTAGTATTTTTAGCTTCTACCAGGCGCTCTGCTACTTTTCGGCGTAGCATTGACATTTTACTTCTGGAAGTACCTCTGTTTCCTCCTGTTGGCGTTCCCATAGAGGGTTTTGCATTTAAGGCATCTTCTTTGGTAATGCGACCATTTTTTCCTGTACCCGAAATTTGAGAAGCTTCTAATCCTTTTTCAGAGATGATTTTTTTTGCTGCAGGACTTGCCGTTCCTGTAGCGTAGGTTTTCGTCTCTATTTTTTTTGGTGTTTCGGGTTTTGGAGCCTCTATTTTCTCCTCTGTTTTTATTGGCGCCTCTTTACCTTCAGGTTTAGCTGCACTGGTATCTATGAGACAAACCACTTGCCCAACATCTACAGCATCTCCTTCTTCAGCTTTAAGGGTAATGATACCGCTCACCTCAGCTGGTAATTCTAAGGTTGCTTTATCACTATCAACTTCAGCTATGGCTTGATCTTTATCTACGTAATCGCCGTCTTCAACTAACCATTCTGCTATTTCTACTTCAGTAATAGACTCTCCTGGAGAAGGTACTTTCATTTCTAAAATCATCGTACTGTATTATATTTTGTGTTTCTTAAATTCTTTTTTACTAACTTAAATTTAAGCGCCTAAAGCACTTTAGTTATTCCTTTTTATAATTTCGCTTAGCGCGATTTATATAAAGGGTGTTAATTAGATTGTTTTCATCTACATTTATCACCAAATCTAAAACATCTCTTTTAAATATTGCTTCGTATGTATGAGAAACTCCCACAATTTCTTTAAAATTTAATGCTTCGATCGCTCCTTTTGCCTTATTAATTTTTCCATACAATTGTGCCACTTTTTCTAATGAATGTTCTGCTTTCATTTTATTGTTAAATAAATTGAAAATAGCCTCATAATCAGAGGCATTATATGCTTTTTTAAAATCCATTAAGGCGCTTTTTACTTCTTTTACTTCAGTTTGAGAAAAAGAACAATTTAAACTTAAAAATGCAATTATTATAATTATTTTTTTCATGTCTAAATTATAGCATTTACTCAAAGCTAAAGCTAACTCGATTTATTTATGTTATGCTAATGTTGATTGTTTTTTGTTTTATCAAAGACATAATCAATAACTTCTTTATGACGTTTTTTAGAACGCACAGAACTCCCAGCTGCTGGTGCACCATAATATCGTCTTGATGCGATTCTAAATGTTCTTGTCTCTTCAAAATGCATTAATAAATGACTGTAAGCACCCATATTTTTTGGTTCTTCTTGTGCCCATACAATGTCTTTGGTTCCTTTATATTTTTTTAAAATGGTTCTGATTTCTTTTGCAGGTAATGGAAAAAGTTGTTCTATTCTAACAATAGCAACATCATTACGTTTTAAATTTTCTCGTTCTTCCTCTAAATCATAATAAAACTTCCCAGTAACAAAAACCAATGTTTTAGCTTTTGCTGCTGATACCAGAGAATCTTCTATCACTGTTTTAAAATGGCCGTTTGCAAATTCTTCAACAGAAGAGACACATTTAGGATGACGTAATAAGCTTTTTGGTGTAAATATGATTAGTGGTTTTCTATATTTCGCTTTCATTTGTCGTCTTAACAAATGAAACATGTTTGCTGGTGTAGAACAATCGGCTACAAACATATTGTCTTTTGCACAAAGTTGTAAATAACGTTCCATTCTTGCCGATGAATGCTCGGCACCTTGGCCTTCATAACCATGTGGCAATAACATGACTAATCCGTTTTGAGTTTTCCACTTGTCTTCTCCAGAAGAAATATATTGGTCTAGCATAATTTGAGCCCCATTGCTAAAGTCGCCAAACTGTGCTTCCCAAATGGTTAATGTAGTAGGGCTTGCCATGGCATACCCATAATCAAAACCTACAACACCATATTCTGATAATAACGAATTGTAAATATAGAACTGACCTTGTTTATTACTAATTTGATTTAACAGTACTATTTCTTCTTCACTATCTTCAACTTTTACAATTGCATGGCGATGCGAGAAGGTTCCTCTTTCTACATCTTGTCCAGAAATTCTAACACTAAAGCCTTCATCTAAAAGTGTTCCATAAGCTAAATGTTCAGCCATGGCCCAGTCTAATTTATCGTTGTCAAACATTTTTTGACGTGATTGTACTAGACGTTCTATCTTTCTAATAAATTTTTTGTCCTCGGGTAAAGTAGAAATTACTTTGGTGATTTCGGTTAATTTCTTTTTCGTCGTTTTCGTATTTACGACTTTCATCATTTCAATCTCATCGGCATAAATGAATTTTTTCCATTCATCTTCCATAAATGCAGTAATCACCGTTTTATCTTCTTTTCTTGAATCTTCTAATTTTTCTTCAAGAGAGTCTTTATATTCTTTTTCTAAGCGTTTAACGTAATCTTGATCTATTACATTTTGAGCAATTAATTTTTTAGCATAAATATCTCTCGGGTTACTGTGCTTAGAAATGGCTTTGTAGAGTTTTGGTTGTGTAAATCGAGGTTCGTCGCCTTCATTATGCCCATATTTTCTGTAGCCCAACATATCAATAAAAACATCACGTTTAAATTGCATTCTAAAATCTAATGCAAATAATGTAGCATGTACTACAGCTTCAGCATCATCGGCATTAACATGTAACACAGGAGACAAGGTGACTTTCCCTATGTCTGTACAGTAAGTACTGGAACGCGCATCTAAATAATTAGTGGTAAACCCTACTTGGTTGTTTACCACAATATGAATGGTACCATTAGTTTTGTAACCATCTAATTGTGCCATTTGAACGACTTCATAGACTAAGCCCTGCCCAGCAATGGCGGCATCGCCATGAACTACAATAGGCAATACTTGGCTAAAATCGTTTTTATAAAACCGATCCTGTTTCGATCTTACGATGCCTTCTACTACAGCGCCCACAGTTTCTAAATGAGAAGGGTTAGGTGCAATACTTAAATTAATTTTTTTGCCAGAATCTGATTGTCTATCACTAGTCCATCCCAAATGATATTTTACATCGCCATCAAAAATCTCTTGCTCGTAATCTTTCCCATCAAACTCACTAAAAATGTCTTTGGCACTTTTCCCGAAAATATTGGTTAATGTGCTTAAACGCCCACGGTGAGCCATTCCCATTACAAACTCTTTAACGCCTAGATCGGCTGCTTTTTCAATAACCGCATCGAGTGCAGGTATTAATGCCTCTCCACCTTCTAACGAAAAACGTTTTTGCCCTACATATTTAGTATGTAAAAAGCTCTCGAAAGCGACTGCTTCGTTAAGTTTTTTAAGAATATGTTTCTTTCTTTCTGTTGAGAAATTAGGTTGGTTATCGTTAATATTAAGCTTATTTTGTATCCATTGAATTTCTTCTGGTTCTCTAATATACATGTATTCAATACCTATAGAATGACAATAAATACTCTCCAAGTGTTTAACAATGACACGTAATGATTGTGCACCAATCCCTAGAATTTCTCCGGCATTAAAAACAGTATCTAAATCGTTAGCGGATAAGCCAAAATTTTCGATTTTTAAAGTTGGCGAGTATTTACGGCGCTCTCTAACGGGATTAGTTTTTGTAAACAAATGACCCCTATTTCTATACCCATCAATTAGTTTTACAACTTGAAATTCTTTTTGAACTTCTTCAGGTATTTGAGCCGATACGCCTTCAATTATTTCACCATCTAATCCATAATTCTCACTCCCAAAATCATAACCTTGGAAAAAGGCTCTCCAGCTAGGTTCTATAGAATCTGGGTTTTCTAAATATTGTTCGTATAGATCAGCAAAGTATGCTGTGTGTGCTGCGTTTAAAAAGGAATATCTATCCATTATAATTTTTAAGCTATTAGCGCTTCAACAAAATTTAATCAAAAATACAACTTTCTCTAAAAATAGTAGCTCATTTCTTATATTTATGAGACTATTATTTAACAATTACATTGATTTTAACTTTTGTCATTATACTACAAATTGAAAAACAGTTTCAGGTCTTCTAATGTTTATATTAATCTATAAAATTTCAATTGCTCTCATAAAACTAATCTCCCAATTAATAAAAATTAATTAACTTGTAAGTATTAATATTAAAATTAACATATGAAATTATTTTCTTTGCCTACTCAAAAAATAGTACTTCTTTCTGGTTTTCTATTATTATTTACAGCTGCGTTAGACGCTCAAGATGACAAAATAGACCCGCCTAAAACTAAAAGTGATTTTTGGAAAAGCGTTCGTTTTGGTGGTGGTTTAGGTTTGGGAACGGGTAATGGTTTTTTTAGTGCAACACTAGCACCAACAGCGGTTTATCAATTCACACAAAATTTTTCCTTAGGCGTTGGCTTAAATGGTACTTATAGCAGTAGGAAAGACCAATTTACCTCTACCATATTTGGAGGTAGTATTATTAGTTTATTTAATCCTATTCGAGAAATTCAACTCTCAGCAGAATTTGAAGAGCTAAATGTTAATAGAAAATTTAAAGGGAGTTTTTCTGATTTAGAAGATGATAGTTATTGGTATCCTGCGCTTTTTGTTGGTGCTGGTTATAGGAATAACAATTTTATTGTTGGCATTAGGTACGATTTGCTTTATGATGAAACTACCAGCATTAACCAAAACGCTTGGGTACCCTTTGTTAGGGTGTTCTTTTAAATGAGTACCCATTAGAAGCTATACCCTAAAAATATTGACCAATACCAAAAACAAATCCTTGGGTGTCGCCATTAGTAATTCCCAGACCATAATCAATTCTAAAAGTTGCATTAAATATTGATTTATGCATAAAGCGAAGACCTATACCTGGATGAATTCTAATATTTTCAGATTTGCTAAAGTCGCCAAAATCACCTCCTGGGTTGCGCCACGAGCCTGCATCTATAAAAGTATTACTTTGCAATACAAACCACTCTTTTTCGACTAATGTGTGTCTGTATTCCGTATTTAAAACAATCACGCCAGTACCGCGATCAATTGTATTTCCAACGCCTCTAATATTTAAATTATTATCTACCGAAAAAGGCGCAAAAGGACTTTCTGCATTTGAAGAAAAACCTATTCGCATTCTGCTCGCCCAATTACCTCTCTTACCCACTCGAAGGAAATAATTAAAATCGTTCCAACCAATGATGAACTCTGGCAGCTTTTCGCTGGTAGAGGTTACAAATTGAAAATTAAATCTACTTTTAAAACCAGATACATATTGATAATCGTAATCTAGGTTATTAAATACATAAATGGTTTTGTACAGCAACTTTTTAACATTTAATTCTAAAGGAACAGATGGGCTAGTTGTCCCCGATTTGTATTGGTAATCTTCAGAAAAATAATTAATCCCAAGTTCTAATCGATTCCTGGCATTAAATTCATATAATCCAAGCACCTCGAGAGACTTATTATTGTATTTATAATCTGCAGTAGAATTAGTAAAAAAAACAGGCTCTTCAGTAGTTAAATTTTGATGGTTAAGCGCCAAGCCAAATCGCCTGCTAAACAAATAAGGCATTCTAAAATTAATACCATAAGAACTATAAATATCATTTTGATAAAATCCGCCAAGAGTGATGTTTCGTCCCAATAAATTATACTCGTATAGCCCTACTCTATAGGCAAATTCATCATCGTTAGAAGTGTAAATACTTACAGCAGGAATAATCGTAACATTTTCTTTAAGTTTATAATAGACCGAGTAAGCTTTGTTTTCAGAGGTTAATACTTCATAACTGGCATTAGAAACAGAAGACAAACGCTTTAAACGTTTAATGTCCTCTTCAAGAATGGTAGAATCTAAGACAGCACCTACCTTTATCTTTATAAGTTTCTTTACAAATGAAGATTTTATTTTTTTATTTCCCTGTATTTTTAAATCAGCAACTCTTTTTTCCTGTGCGTAGCAATTAATTCCTAGAACTACTAAAAAGAAGACGACTACATTTTTTAACGTCAAAACAATTTTTATTTATACCTTTTAAAATTTAAAAGTACTGACCAATTCCAAAAACAATACCATTGGTTGCTTCATTTCCTATCCCATAGCCATAATCTAATCTAAACACTGCATTAAATATTCGCTTGTGTATAAACCGTATTCCTGCTCCTGGATAGAGTCTTACTGTACTTCCATCTACCAATTCCCCAAAATTACCACCCGGGTTTCTCCAACTTCCTGCATCTACAAAAACATTTGTTTGAAATGCAAACCACCCTTTTTCAAAGAGTGTGTGTCTGTATTCGCTATTAATAACGATGGCTGCTGTTCCACGATCTATCGTGTTTCCAACACCTCTAAGATTAAGTTGGTTATCTACTGCAAACGGCGCAAAGGGGGTTTTATCGTTTGTGGCAAATGCTAATCTTAATCGATTTGCCCAATTTCCTTTATCACCTATTCGTTTAAAGTATTCAAAGTCATTACGTCCAATAAACGTATTCTTTAAAAATTCATTGCCTCCAGTAACTAATCGCCCAGTAAATAAGCTTCGAAATCCTTCTTTATATTGATAATCTATATTTATATTATTGTACTCATATTCGCTTATAATTGCTAATTTATTTGCGTCTAACTCTGCTGGAGCATCGTTGGGCAAGACGACTTCTTCTTCGGCTATAAAATTATAAATCTCTTTAGAAATATTCACCCCCAATTCAAACCGATTATGAAAATTATATTCGTACATGAATTTTGCTTCAAAAGCCCTACTATCAAACTGATAATTAACCGTGTTATTGTCCTCAAAGAAAACAGGTTCTTGAGAAATTAGGTTTTGATAGTTTATTCCAAACCCAAATTTACGTGTAAATAAGTAGGGGGCTTCCCAAAAAGCACCATAAGAATCAAAGATGTCTCGTCTGTAAAAGCCGCCAATTAATTGATTTCGTCCTAATAAATTAAACTCAAACAAAGACACTCTAAAAGCAAACTCTCCATTATTTGCTGTAGAAATACCTAATCCAGGAATAATCGTAAAATTCTCCTCGATAACATAGGTTACTTTGTATTGATTTCCAGATAAATTAACCACTTTATAGGTTGCATTAGCCACTGAAGGCGATAGTTTTAGACGCCTAATATCGGCTTCTATTTTTACTGAATCTAAAACAGTTTGAGATTTTACCAACGCTAATCGCTCTAAAAAGCTGGTTCTTGTTTTCTTATTACCTTCAATTTCAAATTCTTTAATCCTATTTTGAGCACTTAATTTCATAGAAATTAATCCCATAAAAAAAAAGGCTATAATTATTTTATTCATTGTATTGTAAATGCTTTTTGAGAAACTAAATTCACCCAATTATCTTCACTCACATCCATTAATGTGAAGTTATATAGCGTGTTATTTTGCAATGCGGGTGGCATTTGAGTAGTAATATTTAAGACCACATTTGATAAATTATAATATTGAAATTGATTCTCTGTGGTATAAGTCCCAGAGAGTAAATCGTTTTGATCGTTAGACAGGACTTGAAAATAAATGGCATTATCTCCAAAAGCATTGGCCTCCCAATTAAAAACTGGCATTAAAGTTCGTTCTATGGTTACAGCATCGTTCCAAACGGTTGGTTTTGTTAATTGTTTACTGCGAATTGGGTTTGAGATCTTAACCTCTCCTTCCAATTCGAAAGTTACAATAATCCACTGCTCTTCCTCAATCAATCGAGTAAACTTCCCTAAATAGCCATTAAAAAAAGGGGCACTCTCTAAATCGACCTTAGTATAATTGCTATAATCCTCATTATTTACTGCTGTTGTTTTAGTTTCAAAAAACTGAATATTCGTTGCGCCATCTTCAGGGTAATAAAATACTAAAACAGCATTTGTAATCTGCTCACTTGCAGCACATGCAATAACAGCTCCAGTTTCAATTTGACGATTCTCGATATAGTTTGCCAAACTGTTAACCAATAGTTCATCATCATTAGATTTAGAACAGGACCCTATAATTACAAAAGCAAATATGAATTTTACTATTCTCACTTGTACGTTGCGTAATGCATTTTTATTAATTGTTCTACCGGTTTGTTTTGCGGTGTAAATTGCGTATTCTCTACTCCTCCAGAGGCCTCGTGATTATGAAACCATTTCCAGATAAATCCTCCTGCAAACCATTCCTCTTTCCAGAAGGTATCGAATAATGCTTTGGTTGTATTGGTCTGCGCTTCTAAATTAACACCAGTCATGCTGCGATCAGACTTCCAAGGTTCTTTTCCTGAAAAATCGACGCTTCTGTAGCCAAACTCAGTAAATAATATTGGTTTTTTGTGCTGGTCTGCAATTTTTTTTATCACTTGTTTATGCAATTCCCATCCTTTTATACATTCATCAACCGTTGGCGTTTTCGAGTGACTTACAGGAAAATAGGCATCAACGCCTATAAAATCTAAATCGTTCCAAAATGGGGTGCGTTTAAACTCATCCCAATTGGCGGCATAAGTTAATTTGCCTTTAAATATTTTTTTTATTTCTACTATTAAATTATCCCAATACTCAGGCCTATTTTCAATAAACTTCTCTAACTCTGTTCCAATACAAAAAACTTCTGCTTTAACTTCTCTAGCCAAATTGGCATATTCTAAAATAAAATTAGAATACGATGCTTCTAGAGCTTGCCAGTTTGCCTCTGTATCCATTTCAATATGGCCTGTAAATTCCCCTCTCCAAACCCATATTTGCGGTTTTAGCATAATTTTAATGCCTTTACGCCTTAATGCTTCTATGTATTGTTTTGCTCCAATTCTGGTTTCCCCGAACCATTGTCTTTCAGTATTATGAATAATCTCGGGGTGTTTTAAATCCCTAATAAAACCAAAAGGCATCACTGCGGCATAATTCGCCTGTATTGCCGCAACAGGATTAACATGTTTTTCTGTAACTGGAATACGGGAAGCCACAAAGCTTACCCCATTAATTTTTGAAGGCTGCGCTTTGCAAGATAGAATTATAAGAAAAAGAAGCTTAATGTATTTCATAGCAATAATTAAGCTTCTAATTTAATATTTCTATTACAGTAAAGCTCTTAAACCTATGCTAAATGTTTGCCCTAAACCTTGAAAATTATTTCCTCTTACTATTTTATTAATAGAGGCTTCAACATTCAACGCCTCTGTTAATTGGTATTTCCCTCCAAAACCAAAAGCCGTAGAATTTTGAGAAAATCTATTACCTAAGTCTAACAAAAAGGCTTGCTGTCCATTTATAAAAATAGTAGATTTAGAACTCGGGAAATAACTTAAAAAGGCAATAAAAGGTAAGTTGGCACTATTATTTGCAAATCGCTCAGAAGTGTTTTGATCTTCATCAGCCTCACTAGCGGCTTCTCCAAAATTGTATTTAAAATCAATCTCTGTAAAGACCTGCCATTTATTGCTTCCAAAAGTTTTATCGAAGAAAAATTTAGTCTCCCAAGCAAAACTTCTAAAATCTAAATAAGAAAAGACATTGTCGTTAGGCACAGTATCTGCTTGATCTTTAAATACAGGAATATAAAAAGAACTGGTAAATGAAAAATTAGAAACGCTTGCAAAGGGTTGCACTCTTATTGATGGCGCAACAGTTGCGATACCCGCTCTTCTGTCATTTCCATTATCCTCAAAACTAAACACATCTAATGCGCCTTGCCCAGCAAGACTGTTCGATCTTACTTGAAAAATAAGTCCTACATTAACTCTTGAATTGTCACTAACACCTGTAAAAATTTCATTCGTATTTGTAAAAAATGTTTGTCTAGGAATTTTTCCAGAAGTATTCCCCTCATCAGTTTGATCCGTCTGCGTATACAAACCACTAAAAACTTTTATATCCCATTGCCCTTTACTTAATAATTTCGAAGGGGTAAATTCTTGAACATTACTTCTGGTGGTTTCGGTATCGTCTTCTTGAGAGAATCCATTGTATGACACGATTACGATTGCGATTAATGCTAGTATTTTTTTCATTGTTTGGTTTGTTTCCATTCCCTCGAAAAAAGAGAATCTTATTTTGATTAAATTATATTTAGTATTTACTCTAGTTTTATGCGAGATGAGATCTCTTTTTCTAAGGTGTTTTATTGTTTATTTACGTTCCAGTTGTAAGTAAAATAAGAGAGTTTATAGTTATTTGGAATTTTTTCAGTTCTAAATTTATTAATATACTCAATCTCGCTCATCCCATTCATTGTAAAATCGCCTTTATACCATTTTAATATTTCAGACCCTTCTACTCTTTTTTTCTTTGCATTTACTTTAATAAAGTAGTTCCCATTAAGTGCCAACTCTGCTTGTTTTTGAAGCTGCGCCTCTAATGTAGAAGGCTTGTAGGCCTTATTTATTAATGGTGGACAACCAATTGCACCACATACTAATACAAAGTGAAAGCGTGCATCGTTAAACTGAGCTCTTAATAACTTGTGTTCTACATCATTTAATGTGATTTTCTTTCCGCCTAAACTATGCTTTGTTTTATCAAAAAAACCAGCATGATCTAAAGGTGATTTTGTAGGATAATGGTCTATAATTCCTTTTATTACAGATAAATTATAAGCATTAATCCAAAACGCCTGATAATTATCCGCATCGTCTTTAGATACAGAAATACCTTCTGCTAATTTCAAAGCTTCTTCTAGAGGAGCCGTATTACTTTTAATATTCGAATAAGCTACTTTTCCATTAGAAACATTTTCTTTAAAGAAATTATCGGCCTTTTCTATAAAGGCATTTAAATTTTGAGCTGAAAGTGATAAACTTCCAAAAAACACGAGTGTTATAATTACTATTTTTTTCATGATTTTTATTTTTTGTTTTCTTGTTCTTTTTGTTCAACATTCCATAAGTCAATATAATAACAATAAACTTTCAAAAAAAATTAAAAAAATTCGCGTCTATTAAACCTCTTTTAACTTACATGAATTTTTTAATTTAAAATTATTCTAAATACTTATCATCAATTAAGTTATTATATTTATTGGCGACACATTATAAAACAAAACCAATACCAAAATATGGAGCATATTGTTATAATAGGAAACGGAATTTCTGGAGTTACCGTGGCCCGTCATGTTAGAAAACTATCTGACAAGAAAATCACCATAGTTTCTACCGAGACCGATTACTTCTTTTCCAGAACTGCGCTCATGTACATTTACATGGGACACATGAAATTTGAGCATACTCAACCTTACGAACCTTACTTTTGGAAAAAAAATAGGATTGACTTAAAAAAAGGTTATGTAAAAACAATTGATAGCCAATCTAAAACACTTCATTTTGCTGAAGGCGGCACCTTGCAATACGATAAATTAGTAATCGCAACCGGAAGCAAACCAAATAAGTTTGGCTGGCCTGGACAAGATCTAGATGGCGCTCAAGGTCTTTATAGTAAACAAGATTTAGACACTTTAGAACAAAACGCTCCTAACAACAACGTTTGTAAACATGCCGTAATAGTTGGTGGTGGTTTAATAGGTATAGAGCTAGCGGAAATGCTTAACAGTAGAAGCATTCCTGTTACCTTTTTGGTAAGAGAAAGTAGTTTTTGGAATGGGGTCTTGCCCGAAGGTGAGAGTGCTATGATTAACAGACATATAAAAAACCATCATATTGATTTGCGTTTAGGGGTTAATTTAAAAGAAATAAAAGCAGATGAAAATGGCCGTGTTAAATCTATAGTCATTGCTGAAACAGGAGAAGAAATTGAGTGCAATATAGTTGGCTTAACTGCAGGCGTATCGCCTAACATTAGCTTTATTAAAGATTCAGGCATAGAATCCAACCGTGGCGTGTTAGTTAACAGGCACTTAGAGACAAGTACAAAGGACATTTACGCTATTGGCGATTGCGCAGAACAACGACAAGCCATAGGCCAACGAAGACCTATTGAAGCGGTTTGGTATACAGGCAGAATGATGGGAGAAGCTCTGGCGCAAACGCTATGTGGTAATCCTACAGAATACAAACCCGGGCATTGGTTTAACTCTGCAAAATTTCTTGATATTGAATATCAAACTTATGGTTGGGTATTTGCTAAACCACGAGAAAACGAAGCTCATTTTCATTGGAAACATGAAGATGACACCAAATGCATAACGGTATGTTATAATACTACAACTAATAAATTCCTTGGCATTAATACTTTTGGAATACGCATGCGACATGAAGTCTTCGATCGCTGGTTAACAGAAGAACGAGAAGTAGATTATGTTATTAATAATCTTGCCGAAGCTAATTTTGACCCTGAATTCT
>CALDCO010000175.1 GCA_937937185.1 uncultured Flavobacteriaceae bacterium | reverse complement strand
CATCAAGTTATTATTAAAACCATCAATGTTTCCTGAAGAATTTAATGCTTTTAATCCTGACTCAACTGTTTGAATGTAATTTTGGACTTGAACTGTTGTTGTGTAAGCTTCTTGCTCACCCAAAACAACTGTCTGAGCTTGGGCGTCCTGGACCCAAAGAACAGAAGCTAGAAAGAAAAGTGGCAAAACAGCCATTTTCAACCAGCTCTTGGATAGAAAATTAGTAAAAATCGTCTTTTTCATGAGATCGTGTTTTTGTTTTTAAATTTTTATAAACGACTAAATAACAGTCAAAATTGATAACATAAACTTTCTAAAAAGTTTACTTATATAAAACAACCTTATACCACGAAAAAAATAGATAGGCTCACACGGTGAGTTTTGTTCTAAATTTAACATGATGTAAGGATTGATTGCGTCTTTTCCTTAAATCAAATTAGATTAACACCAGATAGGTGTATGGTCTAACTGTACAAAGATACATTTTAGGTCCTGTGTTTTAATACCCTTTTGTAGGTAATTTTCACATTATAAATAAAATACATATTTAAATAAACCTGAATTAATATCTTAGAAATAATAATATTAAAAAATAAAAATATTATCCTCGCTTCCTCATCATTATTCCTATTGATAAATAAACAATAATACATTACTATAAATGAACATATATAGCGCTATTCGCACTATACTAGCATTTGATATTCAAAAACCTTGCCTAAGCTTAAATTTTAAGAAAAAATATTAGATTAATTTATCATTTATTGACCCATTTCCTGATCTAACTGAACAGGTTTCCTGTTGTCAATCTTTATACCAACAGTAATTTCGTGAGCACCGTTGTTGTATTGCTGGAATTCTTCAAACGAAGCATCATAAGAATAGTTGAAACTAAACTTATTGATATTGGTACCAATTAAAACGCCGACCCTACTTCCTGCTCCCAAAGAATAGGTTAAACCTCCAATCAATTGGTCATTTAAGAAAGATCCTTTAAGATTCAAATCGACTTGAAAGGGTTCATATCTGTGATCTTTAATTAGAATAGATGGTTCTAGTCTAATATCATAATTATTTACATCAAATCTAAAACCCATGAAAATGTTGTAGTGCAATCCCCCAGTGCTTTCTTCCGCACTGGCAATATCGCTTAATCGAGCTCTTATCAAATTAGGTAAAGCGAGTCCAACAAAAAACTTATCCTTGTAATCGGCGTACACTCCAAATGTGGCATCAAAAAATCCTACTCCATCAATTGCATCTAATAGCAAGTTGTCATCTACCTCAAAAAATGGATTAGTTACTGTTGAATTATCAATGCTGAAACGTTGATATTCTGTACTTAAACCAATAGCTACTTTGTAATCTTGAACCTGAAATTTATACGCATAGGCTAGTTGTGCTCGAAATCGACTGATGGACGCAATATTTTCTGAAAAAATTAAAGCCCCTAAACCCAAACGTTCTCCAACTGGAGAATGATAATTAAAGGTATATGATTGAGGTGATCCTGGAAAGGTCGCCCATCGATTCCTATAATTAAAGTTTAGAATACTGAAGTCATCATTAAAACCAGAATACGCTGGATTAATAACCGCAGGATTCAGATAATACTGGGTATACAATCCTCGTTCCTGGCCAAACATTGACAAAGAAAATAAAAGGAAGAAAAAAGATATATATAATTTTTTCATTTTGAATTTCGTTTTGCTATTAATCCAGGGTTCTAATTATCGTGACATGACCTTTGTGAATTCGCTCATCTCCATTATCTAAGGTTACACGTAGTACCCAAAAGTATCCGCCTTCATTCAATCGTTCACCAGATTGATCGGTTCCCATCCAAGTATTATCATAATTCGCTTGCTGGTAAACCAATTGACCCCAGCGATCATAAATTCCCAGCATATTAGGGTTGTCAAATACGCAGGCAATAATTAATTCATCATTTGCACCATCTGCATTTGGTGTAATAACTGCACGACTTTCATAACAAGGTGCTCCACCTGAAATATTTGCTTCAACAATAACTTCACATCCGTTTGCATCTCTAACCAAGAGCATGACTCTTCCTCTTGGGAGATTCATTATAGTCTCGTTCATTTCATTATTCACATTCCAAGCATATGTATACGGCTCAACACCACCCGTAACCACAGCAGTAGCTGTTCCATCAGATGCGTTTGAGGAAGAAACTTCGGTGGTTGTTACTGTTACCTCAAGGGGAGTTGGACTTGTAATCTCTGCGGAAAAAGTACTTTCTTCCCCCATCCCATTAGTGACAACTACTGAATACATTCCAGCACACAAACCCGTTATTGTTTCTGTAGATTCTCCATTGCTCCATGCAAATGTAAATGGTTCGATACCTGCTGTTACATTTGCGGTTAAACTCGCATCGCATTCGCCACTACAAGTTATACCAAATCCATTGTTATCGGAGCTTATCATTTCTACTATGGTCATTGGGCAAGGTTCTGTTCCATCGGCAATCACAAAAGATTGACTCGTTGAATTATTTTCCATGTCAGTTACAACTACTGAATAATTTCCAGCAGGGATGTCTGTTAAATCCTGAGTTACTTCTCCTCCAGGTGACCATAAATAAGTATAATTCGGCGTACCTCCCTCTACTTCAATATTAATAAATCCATCGTCGGC
>CALDCO010000174.1 GCA_937937185.1 uncultured Flavobacteriaceae bacterium | reverse complement strand
AAAACATCGATTGGGATGCGAGACATAAAATCATAATCATTACAAGAATACGGTCCTGCTGTACCACCTTCACAAGGCATCATTTGTGCATTAAGACTAAATTGAAAAAATAATACCATTAAAAAAATAGAGTTCTTTGTCATCATTGGGCTTTTTATATTAATAATTGGTATTCGTAAATTTTTAAAAATACCTTTATGTTATACTATGCAAATATCGCATTTATAATTTCTCTCTTGCACTCTTTTTATGTTCAAATTAATGCTTACTGCTACTTCTAATTCACCACCACTTTTTTCGTGGCAACCGTGCCTTTTGAAGACGATAATTTAATAAAATAAACACCTGAATGGACATTTAAATTAGAAAGTGGAATTTCAACATTCTTAAATTCTGAAATATTTTCAGAAATGGTTTTAATATGCCTTCCTGTTAAATCTAATAGTTCAATTTTTGTTGGCGACGAAATTGTACTGTTAATCATTAATTTGCTAGACGCAACCACTGGGTTAGGTACTATTTTCATTTCGGTATTATAATCAAAATTAGATACCGATAATACACCAGATTCAACAAAAATTACTGAATCTCCCATGGGAATTCCTATCACGCCAGAGCTTTTACTAATCCCAATATCTGCTGGGGAATCTAAAGAAGGTGTGGTCACGGTTACAGGGTTTTGAAAATTAGAGTTATACCTGGTAATCCTATCTGGACTCCAAGAAGATATATAATAATTCCCATTGGCATCATCGTCTATCCCATCAATATTACCCAAATTTGTGTTAATGATTGTACTTACACTATTGTTACTTAGGTCTACTTGCTTTATTTCAGCATTCGACCCCCAAGACGTATAAATTAAACGGTTGTTAGCGCCATCATAAATAATTCCGTTAGGCGTACTTTGGGTGTTCGAAACAATTTCTTCAGAGCTTGGATTAGATAAATCAGAAAAATCTAATTTATAAATTTTCTTACCAGTAAAATCTGTGGTATACAAAATATTATTACCAGCACTGGCTAATCCGTTTAAAAAACGAGCACCAGAGATTCTTATACTAGTAACTTCATTTTCAGAATCTAAATCAAAGCCTCTTACCGTAGATCCATCAACACCAAAGAGCATACTGCCTACAACTTCAAGACCATGAGAAGCAGAGCCATTTCCAAAATAAGTTAAGTTACCTTGACCATCATCACTAATTATCCTATTTCTATTAGAAACTAACCAACGGTCGTTAATGGGATCATATTCTACACTTTCCGCATTTGAATAAGATTGAGAAAAACTAGAAAAAACACTTATTTGGAGCGCAAGGAGTAAAATTATATATTTCATTTTAAATTATTTATAAGTCATGTAATTTACTTAAACGTTAATTCCACAAGTTACAAATTTTTTCAATAAAATGGCGTAATCACCTACAATAAGTTAAAACCACTTCATTTAAATTTCATAAAAGCATTTAAGAAAAACTAAAACCTTTTCTCTTTTTGCAATTGCTCATATGCTTTTTGAACTTGCTTAAACTTGTCTTCTGCACCTTTTTTATGCTCATCCCCTAAATGTTCTACCTTATCTGGATGGTATTTTTTAGCCATTTTGCGGTAGGCTTTTTTAATTTCATCGACACTCGCATTTTTATCTATTTCTAATATCTTGTAGGCATTATCACGCGCATTATAAAACATGGCTTTAATGCTTTCATAGTCTCTAGAACTTATTCCCAGATAGCCTGAAATGGTATAAATTTGTCTTAATTCATCTTCAGTAACGACCTCATCGGCTTTAGCGATCCCAAATAGGAAATGTAATAATTGTAAACGAGAGGCATGATCCATCATTCGCTGTATTTGTACACAAACCTGCCGCGTAGAAATGTTTTGTTGATGACTTACGCTTTTAAATAATTTATACGCCCTATTCGCACGTTCTTTGCCATACATTTTATTAAATTGTTGGCGAACAAAGTCTAATTCTCTTTGGTCTTGTTTCCCATCTGCTTTAATAACTACCGCGGCAAGTATTAATAGACTTACTTCAAAATCTCCAGAATGGGTTTGCGCTCGTTTTTGCGAACGCGTTCTATAATTTGGCGTGCTTTGTTGCCTCCTGTTTTGTTTTGCGCCTCGGCCTTTATACGAGCCATCCCCTGGCCCTAGTTTTAAATCGCCTTTCGAAAATGCATCTCCTAAACTTCCTAGCGCTAATCCTATTATTGCACCTATTGGCCCACCAAAAGACCACCCTAGTGTCGCACCAATCCACTTAAATCCACTCATTGTATTATTTTATTATTTTAAATGGCAAATATAGTACTTTGTGAGTTGTTGGTTTAATACTTTTGTTACGACCTAACTATTAAATAAAAAATTAAATCCATGTATTACTTATACTGGGCGATGCGATTTTAGAGGCAATAGTATCTTTATAATTTCAACTTATTAGGTAATAAAATTGCCAGATGACTTATTCGCTAGTTGTCTTAACAAATTGTATGGTTTTTGATTAACTTTGTAAAAATAATTTAAAAATAAAAAATACTCTAAAATATGTATCCAGTAGAATTAGTTAAGCCAATGCGAGAGGATTTAACCAAAGTTGGTTTTGAAGAATTACTAACCGCAGAATCGGTAGAAGCTGTAATTGCAAAAAAAGGAACCACATTAATTGTTGTAAATTCTGTATGTGGTTGTGCCGCGGCAAATGCAAGACCAGGCGCTACGATGAGTTTACAAAATGCAAAAAAGCCCGCTCATTTAGCCACTGTATTTGCTGGTGTAGATCGTGAAGCAGTAGACAAGGCTCGTGCCTACATGGTACCCTTTCCTCCAAGCTCTCCTAGCATTGCATTATTTAAAGACGGGGAATTGGTTCATATGCTAGAGCGCCATCATATTGAAGGGCGACCTGCTGAACTAATTTCTGAAAATCTTGCCGATGCTTATAACGAGTACTGTTAAAATAAACTGAGGATTAAAAATCATAAACCACGTATATATTGCGTGGTTTTTTTATTTTTGAAAAATTATTTTTAAAATAAAATGAGAAAGCTTTTAGCTTACCCCCTAACATTTATTTATTTTTTCTTTTTTGGTTTAACGCTTTTAGTGTTTCATCCCATACAGTGGTTTTGTTTTAACGTTTTCGGTTATGAAACCCATAAAAAGAGTGTCGATTTTTTAAATTTTTCATTAATGAAATGTTTATTATTCTTGGGAAATACAGTCACTTTTAAAAATAAGCATCAGATTCCTACCAATACGCCTGTTATTATTGTAGCCAATCACCAGAGTATGAGTGACATTCCCACAATAATATGGCATATGCGAAAACATCATGTTAAATTTGTAAGTAAAAAAGAATTAGGAAAAGGCATTCCCAGTGTGTCTTACAATTTACGTCACGGTGGCTCGGTTTTAATTGATAGAAAAAACCCAAGACAAGCGATCTCTGCCATTAGAGATTTTGGAAAATACATTCAGGACACTAAAAGAGCAGCAGTTATTTTTCCGGAAGGGACAAGAAGTAGAGATGGTGTCCCAAAAAAATTTCAATACAAAGGCTTAGAAACGTTAATAAAATATATTCCAGATGCCATTATTGTTCCCATTTCTATTAATAATTCATGGAAAACCTTATACTATGGTAAATTTCCAATGGGTATTGGTATTGGTTTAAAATTTGAAGTTCATGAGCCTTTAAAAGTAAATGAACATGAAAAAAACGTACTTTTAGAGTCCATAGAAAAAACAATTAAAGATAATATCGTTATATAGTACTATGTCATTAAAAAATGTAAGGTTAGAAGTGATGCAATTTTTGGAAAAAGATGTAGAAGCTCTAATTCAAAAATATTTAATCCCCGTCGAAAAAATCTGGCAACCCAGTGATTTTTTACCTCATTCTGAAAGTGATACTTTCTTTGAAGATGTTAAAGAAATAAGGGCCCTCTCTAAAGAATTACCCTATGATTTTTGGGTGGTTTTGGTGGGCGATATGATCACAGAAGAAGCACTTCCTACCTATGAATCTTGGTTAATGGATGTAGAAGGTGTTGGACAAATAGAAAGAAATAGTTGGTCCAAATGGGTAAGACATTGGACTGCCGAAGAAAATAGACACGGCGATGTATTAAATAAATACCTTTATTTATCTGGTCGCGTTAATATGAAAGAAATAGAAAAAACGACGCAATACCTTATTGCCGATGGTTTTGATATTGGTACAGATCGCGACCCCTATAAAAACTTTGTATATACCAGTTTTCAAGAATTAGCGACTTATATTTCGCACAACAGAGTTGCTAAAATCGCCAAAGAAAAAAGCAATAAGCAATTGGCTAAGATGTGTAAAATTATTTCTGGGGATGAAATGCGCCACCACAATGCTTACAGCGAATTTGTAGAACGCATTTTTAAAGTAGACCCTAGCCAAATGATGATGGCTTTTCATTATATGATGAAACAAAAAATAGCCATGCCAGCTCATTTTTTAAGAGAATCTGGCAATACAATTAGTACCGCTTTTGAAGAATTTTCAAATACGGCGCAACGCATTGGTGTTTATACGTCTTTAGACTATGTTGAGATTTTAGAAAAACTAATTAAACGTTGGGAAATAGACAAAATTACTGGTCTTACTGATGAGGCGGAAAGAGCAAGAGATTACCTCATGAAACTGCCATCTAGAATGCTCCGACTGGCCGATCGCTTAGTGATTCCTGAAAATTCTTTTCAATTTAAATGGGTAGAACCCGCAGTAGAAAAATAGTTGTATTTTGAACGCTTTACAGGCACAACAAATTGAAAATACCATCGCCTTTGTTAAAAAGCAACTAGCTGATGCTGAAGGGGGACACGACTGGTTTCATATTGAGCGTGTTTATAAAAATGCATTATTACTCTCTAAAAATGAAGACGTTAATGTTTTTATTGTGGCTATTGGTGCTTTATTACATGACATTGCCGATAGTAAATTTTATCCCGACGCTTCGGGAGGAGATGAAACCATAGGCCCAAAATTAGCAGGCGCCTTTTTAGTAAAGCAAAATATAGATTCTACAATTATTGCACATGTTATTAAAATCATAGAGAATATAAGCTTTAAAGGCGGCAATGACGTGCAAAAATTTCGTTCTCCTGAATTAGATGTTGTTCAAGATGCCGATCGTTTGGATGCACTAGGTGCCATTGGAATTGC